>JAKSVJ010000003.1 GCA_024408015.1 Clostridia bacterium | reverse complement strand
GTATTCAGAAGCTATGCGGATTTCTATGAGTTCACCAACATATGGAGAAAGGTCGGGGAGACTATAATATGGCTTATAAAGGTAATGCTCCTTTGCATTTTTTGCAAAGGTTGCTGAGGCTTATGATGATTGATAAACTGGGGATTGAAGGATTGTCTCGCCGCTTATCTGCGGCCGCCTCCGCTGTGCCCCGCGCTGCCGCTGAATCCGCCGCCTCTGCTGCTTGAGCCGCCGCTGTATCCGCCACTGAATCCGCCGCCTGTACGTGAACCGCCATAGGAAGAACCACCTTTATATACGATCGCATTTGTATTAATGTCGAGTTCTTCCAGGGAAGGAAGGAACTGGAATGCCCACTGACTAAGCGTCGTAACGGTCGAAGGAATGGAAACCTTCTTAACGAATCTGCTTTACTTGCAGCAAGAAGAAATAAATCACTCATCGGTCCAAAAGAAATTGAAGATGCAATGATTAAGATTGCAGTTGGTACACAGAAAAAATCTCACAAGATTAAAGAGGAAGAAAAGAGAAAGACAGCATACCACGAAGCTGGACATGCTATTTGTTCTCATATTCTCCCAACTCAGGACCCAGTTAGACAAATTTCAATCATTCCTTCTGGTCAGGCTCTCGGTTATACACTCAACTCTCCAACAGAAGACAAATACAGTGTATATAAGAAACAATTAACAGAAGAAATCATAGTATTACTTGCTGGTCGTGCTGCTGAAAAAATCGTATTCGATGACATCTCAGGTGGTGCATCTAACGATATTCAAAGAGCTACTGACATCGCACGTAAAATGGTTACAACTTATGGTATGAGTGATATTCTCGGAACAATTCACCTTGGTGGAAATCACACAAGTGATGAAGTATTCTTGGGAAGAGACTTTAACTCAACACAAAACTACTCCGAAAAAACAGCTGCTCTCATTGATGATGAAATTAAGAGAATCATCGACGAATCATATGCTAGAGCTATTCAAATTCTCACTGAAAATCGTGACAAACTTGATTTCATTTCAGAATTCCTTGTTAAACACGAAATTATGAGCGATGAAGAATTCAAACTCGCTATGGATGGAATATCCATGGAAGAACTTGAAGAATTCACAGAGAACGTTCGTAAACAGAGTGAAGAAGAAAATGCCACAAAAGAAAAAGATTGGCAGATTGAACAAGAAAGAATAAAGGCTGAAGAAGCTAAAAAGGCTCAAGAAAACAAAAAGCCTCAAAATGATCAGCCAAGATTCCCTTGGGAAAATTAATTAATTGAATAACAAAAAACGGCTTTAAAATCTCTCAAAAATGTTTTAAAGTCGTTTTTTAAAGTTATTCTCATTGCTAATGCACTATATTTGTGGTAAAATGTTTGCAATATTTTAGTCAAAGGATTAGTTATGGCAAAGAAGAAACAATTATCAAACACAGCTGTTATAGCACTAATGTTTGCCCTCGCTATTGTAATTGGTTCAATACTATTATCATTACCAATTGCATCCGCAAACAAAACAGCTACTCCATATATTGATGCTTTATTTACAGCAACTACTTCAATATGTGTTACTGGTCTTGTAACCGTCACAACAGCTTTCCATTGGAGCTTGTTTGGTAAAATTGTTATATTAATTCTCATCCAAATAGGTGGACTTGGAATTGTCACTGTGATGTCGGCATTTTATTTGGGAATTAAAAAAAGAGCATCACTATCTACAGCAATGCTTCTTGGAGACGTATTCAATGCTCCAACTAGAAGCGGTATCCAATCCTTCTTGTGGAGAGTTTTAAAATACACCGGTGTATCTGAACTTATATTCTTCCTTGCTTATCTACCTGTATTTATTAAAGACTTCGGTCCAAAAGGCATATGGGTTTCATTGTTCCATTCTATATCTACTTTTTGTAATGCTGGTATAGATATAATCGGTGGAGATAGTTTGATCCCATATAACAACAATGCTTGGTTATGTATAGTAACAATGATTGAAATTATATGTGGTGGCATAGGTTTTATTTTCATGATAGAAATATCAGACAAAATTAAAGCCCGTGTAAAGGACGGCCAAAAGAAAAGACTATCCTTGCATGCTCGACTTGTAATATTCTCAACCATAGCCTTGATTTTGATTGGTGCAGTATTATTCTTGGTGTTTGAGTTCAATAATGAAAAAACAATTGGTACAATGAGTACCCCACAAAAAATATTAAATGCTTTGTTTGAATCTGTAACGTTGAGAACTGCGGGTTTTGCAACTTTCTCACAAGCAGGCTTAACAGAACAATCAGCATTGTTAACTCATATACTCATGTTTATTGGTGGTTCTCCAACAGGAACTGCTGGCGGTATAAAAACAGTTACCGCCGCAGTATTGGTATTATCAGCAATATTCTCCGTTGTAAATAGTGATGATTTAGTTATCGCAAAAAAGAGAATCAGAATAACAGTTATAAAAAAAGCCGTATGTATAACTATTATAGCTCTATTAATAGTTTTCATATCAATATTTGTCGGTCTTGAAGTAACAGATGCTAGTTATAAAACAATAGCATTTGAGGTTATTTCAGCACTGGGTACTGTAGGTCTATCAATGGATTATACAGCAAGTCTCAATTTGGCCGGAAAAATACTAATAATCATTTGTATGTTTATTGGACGAATAGGTCCATTCTCACTTCTTGTTATATTTTCAAGACAAAACTCTTCTTCAGAAAATCAATATCCTGAAGAGGAAGTAATTATCGGTTAGGAGTAAAATAATGAAAAAATCCGTAGCAATAATTGGTTTAGGTCTCTTTGGAGAAGCTTTAGCTATTGAACTATCTAATCTTGGTGCAGAAGTTTTAGCTATTGACTTACACGAAGAAAAACTCAAAAGAGTTTCCGATTATGTTAAAGAAGCAATAATGGCTGATGCTAGAGATGATGTTGCAATGTCAAAGTTAGGTTTTGACTCTATTGACTCAGCCGTAGTTTGTATTGGCGAAAACCTCGAATCCACTATTATGTCTATCATGAAACTTAAAGAAAATGGCGTAAAGAAGATTTGGGTTAAGGCATCCACACAAGAACAATGCAAAATTTATGAGGCATTAGGTGCAACATATGCATTTATTCCTGAAAAAATGCAAGCAATCAGTTTTGCAAGAAGCTTTGTTACAGATAACTTCTATGAATTCTATGAATTATCTGATAAGATTAGTTTGATTAAGTTAAAAGTTAGAGATGAATGGGTAGGTCAAACCTTAGCAACTCTTAATCTTAGAAAGAAACTTGGAATAAATATTGTTGCAGTTGAAAAAAATAAGAACATTCAAATTGACATTGACCCTACTGCTAAAATATCAGCTGACGATACATTCTATGTTGTTGCTGATAAAAAAGCTACAAATAGACTCGAAAGATGATTGTCAACGAATTATAGAAGAAAAATAACAGGAGCGTATTACAACGCCCCTGTTTTTGTCTTTATATGCCTTACTTTTTGTATGTTTTAAATGAGAATAATACCATAACTGGTAACAACTCGAGTCTTCCTGCAATCATATCAAAAATTAGAACAAGTTTTGAAAAATTGCTAAATTGTGAGAAGTTACCAACAACGCCTAGCATTTTACCAAAACCAGGTCCAATGTTATTAAAACACGACAAAACGCCGGTGAAAGTTGACTCAAAATCGAAACCATCTAAACTAACAAGCAAAGTGGATACGATAAATATAACAAGATAAAGAACTAAGTATGAATTTGTGCTACGAACAATAGTACTATCTACTTTCTTTCCTTCATATTTTGTTGAGATTACTGAGTTTGGAGATATACATCTTCTAATTTCTGCAAAACCGCTCTTAACCCAAAGAATCACTCTGGCAATTTTCACACCACCACCAGTAGAACCAGCACAAGCACCAAAGAACATTAAAATGATTAATATAGTCTTTGACAATTGAGGTAAGTCATTAATGCTAACCGTTCCAAAACCGGTTGTTGAAATCAAAGAAGATACATTGAAGAACGCATTTCTAATTGTTTCTTCAACTGAACCATAAACTTGGAATGTGTTCAATGAAATAACACCAATTGCTGATAAAACAACTGCCAAGTAAGTTAAAACTTCTTCGCTTGAGAATGCTTCCTTAAATCTCTTGATAAGCATCAAATAGAATATGTTGAAGTTAACTCCAAACAATATCATAAATGCTGAAATAACGTATTCGCAATATATATAATTCACACCAGCAACATTTCTATAATGCCCTATTGAATCATTATAAATTGCAAAACCACCAGTACCAGCTGTCGCAAATGAAGTAACTACACTATCATAAAATGATAAGCCTCCAAATAGAAGCATAACCATTTCAACTAATGTAAATACCAAATAGATACCATATAGAATTTGAGCGGTTGCTCTAAGTTTTGATACAATTTTACCAACCTGAGGACCAGGTGACTCGGCTTTCATCAAGAATATTGACTGAGTCTCTTGCTCTGGGAAAATAGCCAACATGAATACAAGTACACCCATGCCGCCAATCCAGTGTGTAAAACTTCTCCAAAACAATAAGCCTTTAGGTAGTGCTTCAATATCTGTTAAAATCGAAGAACCAGTTGTCGTAAATCCTGACGCAGTTTCAAAGAATGCATCTATAAATGAAGGAATGTATCCGCTAATCCAAGATGGTAATGCGCCAAATAATGACATCAAAAACCATGAGGCAGCCACCACGACAAATCCTTCTTTTGCATAAAAATGTGAGTTATTTGGCTTCTTTAATGATAAAGCAAAGCCAAGAGTCACAAGTATAACAATTGGGATCAAATATGCTATTAGAAGCATATCTCCTTTGAATAGGTTTCCACATACCAATGATACAAACAGTGATACAAGCAAAAACGCTGCTTCAATAAAAGATAATCTTCCAAGCACATAAAAGATCATTTTTGAATTAATCATAATAAGTTAAACTTCCAAAATTTCATCAAGTTTTCTCAAAAATAGGTTGTTTGAGACAACGACAACATTGTCATTAACCTCAATAGTATCATTACCACCTGGAATAATTGATTTTCCTTGTCTAACAATACAAGCAATCAATATTCCGTTTTTCAAATTCATTTGGCTTAGTGGAATACCAACACATTTTGAGTCTGAGCGAACAATAAACTCAACGGCTTCAATCTTGTTATCAACTAGCTTATATAGAGTTTGAACGCTACTTGTTTCATCGCCTTCTTTTGAACGTACATATCTAACAATATGGTTAGACGTTACGTTCTTTGGAGAAATAGCGTTGTCCATATTATCTTGATTAATAGCTTTCAATAATGAAGTGTTATTTACTTTAAATATAATGTTTTTAATGTTTCTTAATCTAGCACAAAGAGAAATAATAATGTTTTCTTCATCTATGCCTGTCAATGCTACACATGCATCATATTCATCAAAGCCTTCTTCACTAAGCAAGTCTTGGTCAGTTCCATTGCCAAGAATGACCTGCGCTTTTGGTAGCTTTTCGCTAAGTTCCACACATCTTTCTTCATTTGATTCAATGATTTTAACTTTAATCTTTTGTTCAACAAGTTCTCTTGCCAAGAAGAAACCTAATGAACCACCACCCACAATCATTACTGAATGAACTTTTTGCTTTGAGTAACCGAGTATTTTAAACATCTCATCAAGGTCACCATGTGAAGCAGTAACGTTAATCTTATCACCAACTTCTAGTCTAAAGTCACCATTAGGGATAATAATATCGTCTCCTCTTTGAACAGCGCACACAAGTATTTTGAACTTGAATGTTTTGTATAGTTCCCATAGTCTCTTGGAAACAAATGGAGAATCTTCTGTTATTCTTATTTCAACAAGGTCCGCACGGCCTTTTGCAAAGCTATCAATCTTTACTGTTCTCATAGAACGCAAAGTTCTTGATATTTCACGTGCAGTCTCAAGGTCTGGATTCACTACCATTCCTATTCCTAGTTCTTCTCTCATGAATACTAGCTGCTTTGAATATTCAGCTGCTCTAACTCTGGCTACAGTATGATGAGCACCCATTTTTTTAGCCATCATAGCACATAAAACGTTGACTTCATCTACCGCTGTGGCAGCAATTACAATTCTTGCTCTATCGACACCAGCTTCTTTGAGTGTCTCTGCTGTAGCACCATTGCCACAAACACCTAAGATATCATATTTGCCGACCAAGGAGTCTACTGTTTTGTAATTTGTATCAATAAGTGCAATATCATGACCTTCTTTTGTAAGACAGTCAATCAAAGTTGTTCCTAATTTACCGCCACCAATGATAATAATGTACATAGTATAGTACCTTTCTTATATCCTAACCAAAAGCCTTTATACTTTTAATAATTGGTTTTTCGTTAGATCTTAATATTTCTAATGTGAACTTAGGGGATCTAACTGCCGGAAATCTACAAATCATTTTTCTTCCGATAGTTTCGCCTCTAAATACACAATATTTATTGTCCGAGATTGGATTTCTTGTTGGAATATGAGCATATAGTCTAAAATCAAGCACTGCTTGACCAGAAGAAATATCCTCCTCTATGATTACTGATTTTACAAGAGGAATGTTAACTGTGTCCGCTATTTTTTTCAAAGTCTCACATGAATACTCAATTGAATAAGTTGATTCATCGACTTCTTTTATGCTCTCGAACTCTAGAGGTTTACCATATCTCTTGTCTATTTCTTCTCTTAATTCCATAAGACGTTTTTCGTCAAGCTGATTTATTAAACCATTATCATCTGGTCCTAAATTCAACAAGAAATTACAGCCTCTACCCACTGACATCTCATACATGCCAATCAGTTCATCAACTGTTTTTAGCGAGTATTCATTTAAGTCATAAAACCAAGAATCTCTAATTCGACAGTCACATTCTAGTGGCATAAATTTGTGAACAGTTTCATCGTGTACCACAACATCTCTATCTAGAATATATGGCACTGGAGCATATCCATCCTCATTTCCTACCCACTCAACATCAGGGTCCCACATACCAAAAATTGTAATTTCTGGTTGCAGGTGTCTTATTACTGATATGATTCGTTTTGAATCGTATTTATGACCATTAGATCCACATCCGTCGAACCACAAATAATCTATCTTTCCATAGTTTGTTAGTAGTTCTGATATTTGATTTATGAAATAGTCGTCGTACTCTTTGCCCTCTTTAAAAGCAATTGCATTTCCCCATTGTGCAGGAGAATAATATAAACCAACTGCTATATCGTATTTGCGACAAGCATCAACGAACTCCCTAACAACGTCACCTTTACCATCTTTCCATGGCGTATTTGCCACAGAATAATCAGTATATTTAGATGGCCAGTTAGCGAATCCATCATGGTGTTTGGTAGTCAAAATAGCGTACTTCATTCCGAATTTTTTGATTACTCTCATCCATTGCTCACAGTCAAGATTTGTGGGATTAAATGAGTCAATACTCATATCTTTTCCATCCCAATCTCTATGACCATGGTTAAAAGTTCTAATACCGAAGTGGAAAAATGCACCCATCTCCCAATTCATGAACTTTAATTGTTTTTCAGTCGGTAAATATTTCATATCTCATCCAAATTAATACTTGATTTCTGATTTTCCAGAAGCACCAAATGTATATGAAACAAAATTGTTTTCATATGTAAATTTAACTCTCTTACCATTAACCTTTACAGAAGTAGGTTTTGTCTTAGAGAATACCTTTACAGAGTACTTTCTTGTATCTTTCATTCCAGTGAATTCACCTGTTCTTCCTGAAATGTTGATAAAGCAACCTTCGTCACCCTTATTACATGTAACCTCTGTGTAAGCTGTTTTTCCATCTTCGTACTCGCATGTGATACCATCATCTTCTTTAAAGATGTATGTGCTTATATTTTCCGGGAATATTTCAAATGTAATGTTTTCTATATCACTTCCGTCAATATACTGAAGACCATCAGCTGTTGGAATGATTGAACCGCCCTTTACAAACAAAGCACCACCGCGATTTTCAGGAACAGCATAATCAATTCTCTTACCACCTGCATATACCTTGCCAGTCCAATAATCAATCCATTTTGAACCCTTTGGTAGATAAATGTTATTATCAAAAGCACCAACAAGAAGTGCGTCACCAAACATATATTGATTTGTTACATTTTCACTTTCCTTGTCGTTAAACATAAGAGGCATGGCTCTACATACAGGAACACCTGTATTGTAACAATCAATTGCTGTTGAATAGAGATAAGGAATCAAATGATAATGCAATTTATCATAATATGTGAATATTTCTTCCATCTCATGGCCTGCCCACCATGGATGTTGGAAACCACTCCAAGCGTTCAACTGAGACCATGGCATGAAGAAGCCATAGTGAATTGTTTCTTTCTTGTGAATATCCATATCGCAAGAAATATTTGAATAAGCTGAGAGACCTAAGTTAAGCATCCATGTCATTGATCTATGACCTCCGCCATTATCACCTGTTGTTGCAGCTGAATATGCGCCTGTACTTGTAAAACCGCCACAGAAATGATGCATAGGACGTTTTCCCGTATGAGCTCTAGCACCCTGATACATTTCCTTAACACATAATGTTTGCATCAAGTTGTGCATTTCAGGTTCTGACTTTCCATTGAAATACACACGACCTTCATCAGCACTATCACATACATGACAAGGGTCAACTTTAAATGAGTTTGCACCATCATTAACAAAAGCTCTAAGATGATCAAACCAAGCAGGAATATCACATTCAGCTGTATTTCCTGCCATTTGTTCTTCATGGGCTGAGAAATCATGTGTTGAACACAACCACAATTGAACTTTATATCCATATCTCTTCAAAGCTGAAGTGAAAAATCCGCTATGTGTCTTGTTTGGATTGTTACTTCTTGCCCAGTCGTTGATAAAGAATTTTTCAACATTCCATTTTTTATTTACGGAGAAGTCATATCTCTTTGACATCCAACCTGGCTCAAGGCTGATCATATCACATGGGAGATTCTTTTCTCTAAACTTCTCTGCTGTATGCATAACCTCAAACTGGTCTGCATGATATTGCTCTGTAAATGTCAAACCATAAGCCCATTTAGGCATAAGCATTGGTCTACCAGTAACAAATGTAAATCTTTCAAGAACATCACTTAATGTTTCCCCAGCAAAGATCATAAAATCAAGATCTCCATCTGGCAAATACCAAATGATTTCATTTTCATTTCTTGCACATACATCAATTCCATGCCAGAAAGTTGAGTTACAAAGGATACCATATCCAGCCTTTGTCATCATGAATGGTATCGGTATTTCATTGCGTTGATATACTACTCTTTGTAGATATACTCTTCCATTCAAAATCAATCTATCGTCACTAGCTTCGCCAAGACCATAGAACTTTTCACCCTCAGTTGAGATTGTGATATATTTAGGATCCTTTTCGAATTCTACTGTGCCGTAGTTACGTTTTGCCTCGTCTCCGATAATTTGCTTGTATTCTGGTCTCAAATTACCAAGAGCTTCGTCCATATATTTGCGCATACCTTCGTTATCTTCACCAATAACGATAGTACGTGTTATATTCTTTGTTGAGAATACAATTTGACCATTTTCATATGTGACTGTCAAATCTCCAACCTTCACACCGTTTTCTAATTCTTCACCACATTCTTCTGGTTTGTGATAAATGTTATAGCGTTCAAACAATGAAGGTTCAAAATCCTTACTAACCCTAATACGAACGATATTGTTTGAGTATGCAGATATTTTCAAAGCCTTATCGTTCAAATTGATGATTTTATCCATAGCCTATATTCTCCTAAAATATATATATATTATATATAATTGCATTAACATTAATACAATCACACTCTTGCAATTCAGTAAAAAAAAAAAAAAAAAAAATAAAAGCGTTCGGTGAGATGAACGCTCTTTTTTTTAATTATGCACTTACCTTGTTGAGCATCTTTGTGATTCTGCTCTTTTTTCTTGCAGCATTGTTCTTGTGGATGATACCATGAGAAACTGCCTGGTCAACGCATTTGATTGTGTCTGCGTAAAGAGACTTAGCTGTTGTAGCGTCGCCTGCTTTGATAGCTGCTTCATATTTCTTAAGAACTGTTTTGAGTTCGCTCTTAATCATCTTGTTCTGCGCTGCTTTTTTCTGAGAAACGATAACACGTTTCTTAGCGGACTTAATGTTAGCCATCTAACTGCACCTCCTTATATTTTGCGAATAAAGCGGTCTTTCATGAGAGGGTGAAAGAAAACGCTCATCTTCCAATTTTACTGTATGATAATACCATTAATAGCTATAAATATCAAGACTTTTTTTAAAAATTTTTAATAAAGTGCTTTAATATTTTGGGTTGTACTTTTCTTCTGTACCATTAATCATATTTTTTATGTTGTTTATATGCGCTATTAAGACCATAATTGTCATTAATATAGGAACCATCAATCTTAATAAATAATTGATCATCTCCATTACAGTGGTTGTTTGCATAGTAAACATTGAGAAAGGTATATAGAAGTTAATTATTGGGAATACAGCCGACATTGCGATATATGCTCCGGACATGTATTTTGAAAACAATAGGACCGCTATACTTATAACAAGAGAGAATAAAGCGGCAATAGGGTTAAGTATCAAAGCTGCAAATCCAAACACGAATATACAACTTGAACCTTTAAATCCAAAATACAATGGATACACATGGCCAATCATCGCGCCTAAAACGGCAACATATGAAAAGCCATCACCTGGCATTAAAACCATACCAATGCCTACAGCAAGTATTCCTTCAATTGCATCTACAACAATTGATAAAAAACGAGCCAATTTGCTTCCATCTGAAAATTTATCAAAATGTCTTATATCAAAACTTCCCAACAAATATCCTATAACGAGCGTTATAAAAGCGCCAATATAGAACATCACATCGCTTTCGTTCCAAGTTATTAAACCTTTGGAAAGAATATCAATTAAACTCATTGTGGATTGTCGCCCTTTTGTCTAATTATTATTTTTACAGGTGTTCCATTAAAGCCAAAAATTTCTCTTAAATTATTCTCAATATATCTTTGATATGAGAAATGGAATAACTCAGCAGAGTTACAGAAAATAACAAATTCTGGTGGTTTAACTCCAGTTTGAGTCATGTAATAAATCTTAAGTCTTCTACCCTTGTCTGTAGGTGGCTGTACTCTAGCCATTGCATCAGATAAAACATCATTAAGCATACCTGTTGAAACTCTTAAAGTAGACTGATCATTTACATAAACTATTTGCTCAAATACTTTGTCTATTCTCTGACCGGTTTTTGCAGAAACAAATAGAATTGGTGCATATGGCATATATGCCAAAGCTGTTCTAATTTTATCTGTAAATTCTTTTACTGTTCCATTGTCTTTTTCAATAAGATCCCATTTGTTAACAACAATGATTGCTGCTTTTCCTGCTTCATGTGATAATCCGGCAATCTTCTCATCTTGCTCTGTAATACCTTCTGAAGCATCAATCATGATAAGACAAACATCAGCTTTTTCAACTGCAGCTTTTGCTCTTAAGACACTAAATTTCTCAATTCGGTCTTCCACCTTGCTTTGGCGTCTAATACCAGCGGTATCAATGAATGTGAACTTGCCATAATCATTTTCAACATAACTGTTAATTGCGTCTCTTGTTGTTCCTGCGATATCAGAAACAATCATTCTATCTTCGCCAAGAATTCTATTTACGATTGAGCTCTTTCCAGCATTTGGCTTACCAATGACTGCAACTTTAATTGTATCATCTTCTTCCTCTTCGTCATCATCTGGAGGACAAAGTTCAAGAGCCTTATCAAGAAGATCACCAGTACCTGTACCATGGATTGATGAAAGTGGAATAGGATCCTCTTCAAAACCTAACTCATAAAATTCATAATACTCCATTGGCAATGCACCAACAGTATCAATTTTATTTATAACTGGGATAATCGGCTTGCCTGATCTTTGAAGCATTGTTGCTATTTCTCTATCATCAGGAGTAACGCCATCATGAACATTGCACATAAAAGCAATAACATCTGCTGTTTCTATTGCAATTCTCGCCTGGTCTCTCATTTTATTTGTGATTACATCTTCTGATTTTGGTTCAATACCACCAGTATCAACTACTGTAATTGTATGTCTATTCCAAGCAATATCATAATAGATTCTATCGCGAGTAACACCAGGAAAATCTTCAACTATTGAAACTCTTTCACCAGCAAGTTTGTTAAACAATGTACTTTTACCTACATTTGGTCTACCAACTATAGCCATAATAATCTTACCCATATCATTCACCCCCTAGTATCTTATCTAAAAAGTCATAACCGTCGGTCTCGGTTATACATATATCTACTCCAAGCTCTTTTGACAATTCGTCAATTGATGTGCCGCAAAGGAATAGATCTCTTTCACTTCTCAACATAACAGATGGAATATACAATGTTTCACCAAGTTCCTTGCCTTTTAACTGTTTAATCATATCAACAGCTGTAACAAGGCCCGCCACTGTTACTGTTCTACCGAAGAAATCGTTTTCAATTTTGTAAACATTAATTTTTATCGATGGAAATTTATTGGAAATTTGATCAGCTAAACTCTTGATAAAGTCATATGCTAATGCTCCTGTTGCCACAGACACCGTCTTATTTCCGCCGTCGTATTCCGCATCAATAATTGCGTCGTCAAATTCATCCTTCATTGAAGCAATCATGCCAACGCCATTCTCTATTTGGCTGTATTCGCCATAATAATCACCGGAAGGAATATTCAAACCGCCTTCCAAATACAATTCGTCGGCGCATAAGAATATATATTCTCCATAGTAATCTTTGCACTGTTGAGCGAAAGTCTCAACTTGCCTTACTACAGCAGCAGATTCCTCCTTGGTAAATAATTCCATATGAGGCAATCCATCTCTGTATTTAGTTATACCACATGGAACAATGCTCACACTAGAAACCTGTGGATACATTGAAGCCAAGTCATGCATTGTTTTAGTAAGATGTTCACCATCATTGTACCCTTTACAAAGAACAATTTGGCAATTCATCTTAATGCCAGCCTCGTTAAACTTATCTAAATACTTAAGCACATCTCCAGCTCTTTTGTTGTTGAGCATCTTAACTCTCAATTCAGGATCTGTTGTGTGCACTGATATATTTATTGGAGACATATGCATCTTAATAATTCTATCAACATCGGCATCAGTAAAATTAGTCAATGTTACATAGTTACCCATAAGAAAAGATAGACGGCTATCGTCATCTTTAAAATACAATGTGTCTCTATATCCTTTAGGCATTTGATCAATGAAACAAAAAACACATTTGTTACAACATGTGCGTTTGTTGTCCATCAAATAAGTTTCAAAATCAAGGCCAATATCGTCATATTCTCCCTTTTTGATCTTGAAAGAGATTTCTTCTCCTTCTCTATCAACTAAAACTTCCAAATGTTTTTCACACATATAGAAACGATAGTCAAGAACATCACGGATTCTTGTTCCGTTAATAGATATTAAACTATCACCGACATGTATTCCGCACTTTTCAGCATAGGAGCCACGAATAACCTCAGTAATCTTTACCATTTCACTCCTAAAAAAACAATATAGGTAGGCACTAAAAAATACCTACCCAATTGCAATTACGCGTTTTTCTCAATAATTTCCTTGCCATTGTAATGTCCGCATGCCTTACATACTCTGTGTGAGAGTGTGTATTCTCCGCAGTTTGGGCATTTTGTCATGCCTGGAAGGTCAAGCTTCCAAACGCTTGAACGACGTTTGTCTCTTCTAGCCTTAGAGACTTTTCTCTTTGGTACTGCCATGATTTCCTCCTCAATATAGCGCTAAGCTATGCTTTGTCCGAGTGGACGTCTTTTTATTTTATCAATTCTCTCAAAATCGCAAGTCTTGGGTCGCCTTTTTGTTCTTTACAATCGCACTTTCCAAGATTGAGATTTTTGCCACACATTGTACATAAACCTGCACAATCTTCACGGCAAAGAGTCTTTGACGGAAGTTCAACCAAAAGTTGCTCTTCAGTAGGATTATCCAAATCCAATTTTTTGTCTTTAATAAATATGTAATCGTCATTATCTTCAGAAACACCGCCGGTGGCAATATCTCTTTCAAATGAGAATGACATTTCATTTTCGACAATTTCTGCACAACGTGCACAGTTCGTTTTATACTTCAAACTGATGTCTTCATGTAAGAACATGTAATCTGACATATTCTTTACATATCCAACCACGTTTATGGTCTCAATGAATTCGATATCTGGAAATGACTGACAAACTACATTGTCTGCATCTGGCGTTATGCCAAAGCTGAAATCAATTTTGCTCTTTTCGCCGGTTAATATCGGCAACATATCCAAAACCATTCAGTTTCTCCTTTTATCCGCACGAGTCCATATTACAGTAGTTAGATTATAAACCATGAAAATTCTTTTGTCAACACTAAATATTAAATCATTTAGCAACAAAATTAAGAATTTTGCCCTTAACGTAAATTTCTTTGATTACTGTCTTTCCTTCAAGAGCAGCAGCAACTTTTTCATTCTGTTTTGCAATCTCAACAGCTGTTGCTTGGTCTGCATCAGCAGGAACCATAACAGTGTCTTTCATCTTACCACAAACCTGAACGGCGATTGTTACTGTATCATCGATTGTCTTGCTTTCATCATAAACTGGCCATGGAGCTAGTGAACAAAGTCCTTCGCCGCCAATTCTTTCCCACATTTCTTCACAAATATGTGGAGCAAATGGAGACAATGCTCTGATGATCATGCTAAGTTCTTCAGTTGTCAATGAACCTACTTCATAAATTTCATTTGTCAAAGACATCATAGCTGCAATAGCAGTATTGAACTTCATCTGTTCAATGTCTTCTGTAACCTTCTTGATTGTCTTATGAACACTCTTTTCGATAGCTGGAGTTGAACCGCTACCTTTTTGCATAAAGAGAAGTCCCCAAATTCTTTCAATGAATCTCTTACAACCACGAACGCTGCTATCGGACCATGGAGCTGCCATTGTATAGTCTCCCATAAACAATACGTATGTTCTGAGTACGTCTGCACCATAAACATCAATAACATCATTCGGGTCTACTACATTACCTTTTGATTTTGACATCTTATCGCCATCAGGACCAAGGATAAGACCTTGAGCTGTTCTCTTTGCATATGGTTCATCAACCGGAACAATTCCCAAATCGTAGAGGAATTTGTGCCAGAATCTTGAATAGATAACGTGACGAGTTACGTGCTCCATACCACCGTTATACCAGTCAACTGGCAACCAATATTTGAGCTTTTCTTCATCTGCGAGTTTTTCTGTATTGTGTGGGTCAATGTATCTTAAGAAATACCAAGATGAACAAGCCCACTGTGGCATTGTATCTGTCTCGCTTTTTGCCGCTCCGCCACACTTAGGACCCTTGCAATTTACAAATGAATCAATCTTTGCAAGAGGGCTTTCACCATCTGTTCCTGGTTCAAAGTTTTCAACTGCAGGAAGTTTCAATGGTAATTCGTCATAAGGAACTGGAACCATTCCACATGTAGGACAATGAACAATCGGTATTGGTTCGCCCCAATAACGCTGTCTGTTAAATGCCCAGTCTTTCATCTTATATTGAACTGCTGCTTCGCCTATGCCTTTTGATTCAAGGTATTCCAACATCTTAGCAACAGCTTCTTTTTTATCAGCAACTCCATTAAGGAATCCTGAGTTAACCATTTCGCCACTCTCTGTATAAGCACATTCTGCGATGTTACCACCCTTGATAACTTCGATGATATCAATGCCAAACTCTTTAGCGAAATCATAGTCACGCTGGTCATGAGCAGGAACTGCCATGATAGCACCTGTACCATAACCCATCATTACATAGTCAGCAATGTATACTGGAATTTCTTTTCCGTTGATTGGGTTGATTGCGCTGAAACCATCAAGTTTAACACCTGTCTTATCTTTGATAAGCTGTGTTCTTTCAAACTCTGTTTTCTTAGCACAGATAGCTTTATATTCATTAACTTTATCAAGGTTCTTAATCTGGTCTGCATATTTTTCAATTGCAGGATGCTCAGGAGCAATAACCATGAATGTTACACCATAAAGTGTATCTGGACGAGTTGTATAAATCTTCAAATTGTCATTTGTTCCCTTAATCTGGAAGTTTACAAATGCACCTGTTGATTTACCAATCCAGTTAACCTGCTGCTGCTTGATATTTGGCAAATAATCAACTTTTTCAAGACCCTGAAGGAGCTGATCAGCATACTTTGTGATTCTCAAATACCATACAGTTTTTGACTTCTGAACTACATCACTATGACAAATATCACATTTGCCGCCTTGTGAGTCTTCGTTTGAAAGAACTACCTTACAAGAAGGACAGTAGTTTACAAGTGCTGTGTCTCTGAAAGCAAGACCATTTTCGAACATCTTGAGGAAGATCCACTGTGTCCACTTATAGTAATCAACGTCTGTTGTATCAATTACTCTGCTCCAGTCAAATGAGAAACCTACTCTGCGAAGCTGGCTTGTGAACTTTTCAACATTTTTATCAGTTACCTGTCTTGGGTGGATACCAGTCTTAATTGCATAGTTTTCTGTTGGAAGACCAAATGCGTCAAAACCAATTGGGAAAAGAACGTTATATCCTTCCATTCTTCTCTTTCTAGAAATAACTTCAAGACCTGAATATGCTTTGATGTGACCAACGTGCATACCAGCGCCTGATGGGTAAGGAAATTCTACCAAAGAGTAGAACTTCTTTTTGTCTGATTTGTCAGATGCTTCAAAAGCTTTCTTTTCGTCCCAAATTTTTTGCCATTTTGGTTCGATCTCTTTAAAATCGTATGTCATACTACACCTCTAATTATTTGTTAGGTTCGATGACTTCGCCATCGCTCCACATTTTTTCTAATTTATAGAAATCTCTTTCACCTTGTAAAAATACATGTAGGATTACATGTAGATAATCCAAGGCTGCCCAGTTTCCAGTATCCATACCGTCCGAATGAGCAGGAGTAATTCCCATTTCGCCTAGTTGAAATTCAACTTCGCCACACAATGATTTAACCTGTGTTGTTGATGTGGCTGTGCAAACCACAAAATAGTCTGTCATTGTGGTTTTTTCGTCAACTTTCAACATTTTGATATCACGAGCTTTTTTGTCGTCAAGAACTTTAACTATAGCTTCAGCAATTGTTCTTGAATCTGCACCTACAAGGCTCATAACTTCATTGTTTTCCATTTATAAATCCTCTCTTGTATAATAATCAACTGCATTTGGATTACTTTCATTTAAGAAGTATCCAAATTTGTCGAAATCTTCAGTTGTAATTTTATCTTCACCGCTGACTAAAATCTCGTTAATATCGCGTACAGCAGCAAATCTATTCAAGTAATATTCGGACGTCCAAATTTGTCTTGATTCATCCCAAACAATATTACCTGTAACGGTCTTTATTTCAACATCATCCAAATTTAATCCATATACCAATTTGACATAATCTATCGCTGATGAGACACCGACTGACGTTATCATATTACTTAATAACGAAGGAGTGATTGAAAGCAATGCCCCTAAAGTCATATTCTCTTTCGTTTGCACAGCCATAGCTTTCAAAAACTTAGCTCTAACTTCAATTCTTCCAAGGTCTGCTTTAATTGACTCTCTGAATCTAATAAGTTGCTCAGCCTTATCACCATCTAGTAGTTGGTAACCAGCTTTCAAATCTATGTACAAATTCTGAAATGGATCCTCGTATTTCATATCGTAAGGAACATCAAACCATATTCCGCCAACAGCATCAACTATTGATCTAAAACATGATACATTTACAAGTATATAGTCATCTATGTTTATTCCAAACGACTTATTAAAGAATGTGCACAATGCTTCCATTGATCGTTTTTTGGCATTGTTGTTTGAATATCCCAAAGATTTATTTTTGGAATATTCTCTTGCATATACTGCATTTAGCTTTGTTATGCCATCATATCCACTAGCAACTCCATTGACATAAGTGTCTCTTGGAATTTGAAGTATCTTCAATGTTCCCTCTTTTTTGTCAATGTTAGCTATCATCATTACATCCGAACTATTTGATGCGACATCGGTTCCGACTATCAATACATTGAATGATGTCTTATCATCAATTGGTGGATTATCTGGGACAATGTGACCACCATCATCAAATTTTGGAATATGTCCGACATTAACAACAGCTAGCGCCACACACAATACTACACATGCAAAGCCCAACAATCCGGAAACAGCTTTTAGCACAAAATCTATAGTGTTATGCTTCAAACTAAATCTCCCTTAAAATCTTAGTCATTGTTTCGTATGTTTTATTTGTTCTATCGTCAACGATAAATCGTTTATCTAACAAATGGTCAATTGTTTGTTTGCTGATTTCAAGTATTTCTTCCATCAAACAAATAGTGCATGCCTTTTTGTCACTCGTGATGCCATCAAGTTTTGAATGTATTCTATTGCGTGTTTGAATACAAATTTCATGTTTTCTTGTTGGTTCCGAATAATCGGCTATAAACAATATCATATCACACATATTCATATTGTCGCCACCAGTTGTATGCTTTGATATAGCTGAACAAACGTTTTCGTCGACTATTTCATTTCCATACAACTCTAAGGCATACGCAGCGCCAATATCTTGATGCAAGACAGGTGTATCATTGTACTCAATACCAATTGTTTCACATAGTGATTTTGCTTTATCTACAGTTACATTTTTCGCTATATCATGTAGTATTGCGGCCTTGAACAATGTGTTTTTTTCATCATCACTTAGTTTAAGTTTCGAAGCAAAATATTCACATTCGTGATACACACTTATTGAGTGGTTATATCGTTCTTCTTTTTCATACTTCTTAATATCATCAATCAAGAAGTTTATAGTCTTTAAATCAACCATTTGTCATTCTCAATTTAAATTGACTTTAATATCAAACTAATGTCTTTGTTTTTCTTTGATTCTTTATATAAAACAAATTTTGTTCCAATAACGCACACAACCTCAGCTCCAATTGCATCAGCAATTTCCTGGGCAGCGCCTCTTGGTCCATATTCGCTGTTATCAAGTGTTCTGCACTTAATAAGTTCATGTGCTTCCAATGCATCTGCAATAGATGTTTTCATGTTATCATTTATTCCACCTTTTCCAACTTGGAAAATTGTGTCTAAATGTGAAGCAACACTCCTTAAGTACGCTCTTTGTTTTGTTGTCATTTATTAATCTCCTCCGCAAACTTTCCAGAGAAAGCAGCAATCGCTCTAGCTCTATGGCTTATAGAATTCTTCTCTTCTGGTGTAAGTTCTGCAAATGTCTTGTTTAATGGTTCATAGTAGAATAATGGGTCGTATCCAAATCCGCCATTGCCTCTATATTCGAAAAGCATTCTTCCTGGGCATTCGCCTCTAGCAGAAACAACTTTTCCATCAGGGAAAACACATGTTACTACTGATACAAATTTTGCTGTTCTCTTTTCTTCTGGAACATCTTTAATATCGTTCAATAGCTTTTCGTTGTTGTTTCTATCATTTGATGGCTCACCAGCATATCTCGCTGAATATACACCAGGGGCTCCATTCAAAGCATCAACCATAAGTCCTGAATCATCAGCTACTGCAATGTATCCTAACTTTGCAATCGTACTAGCTTTAATGAAAGAGTTCTCTTCGAAAGTGTTACCATCTTCAACAATTTCATCAGTAAATCCGATATCTTTCAATGACTTTATTTCAACGTTTGGAACTAGCTTTTTCATGAATGATTCTAGTTCAACTATTTTATGTTTGTTATTAGATGCTAAAACAATAACCATATTATTCAAATAGAGCCTTTACAAACTCATCAGCATCAAATGCCTCAAGTTCGTCAACCTTTTCTCCTACTCCTATAAATTTCACTGGAATGCTCAATTCCTTCTTGATTGATAGAACAATGCCGCCTTTGGCAGTTCCATCAAGCTTTGTCAAGACTATACCAGTTATATCTGCGGCATTTTTGAATTCCTTTGCCTGTATAACTGCATTTTGACCTGTAGTTGCATCAAGAACTAACAATGTTTCTCTAATGCTTCCTGGTAATTCTCTCTCAACTACTCTATTTATTTTTTCAAGTTCGTTCATGAGATTTTTCTTATTATGCAAACGTCCAGCAGTATCAATGATGAGAACTTCTGTTCCACGTTTTCTTGCTGCAGCAGCGGCATCAAACACAACTGCAGCTGGATCTGAGCCTTCAGATTGAGAAATAACATCAACTCCAACTCTCTCAGCCCAAATTTTAAGTTGCTCTACTGCAGCAGCTCTAAATGTGTCAGCTGCGCACAAAAGCACTTTCTTTCCATTTTTCTTCATTACATTTGCAATCTTTGCTATTGATGTTGTTTTACCAACACCATTAACACCGATAACAAATACAACTGATGGCTTGGTCTCGAATTCATAGTCTGTTTCACCCTGGTCCATTATCTCTTTAAGTGTTGTAATTAAAAACTCCTTACAATCACTGCGCTTTTTAATATGCTCAGATTTTACACTTGCTCTAAGTTTATCAAGAATATCTTCTGTTGTGTGGACACCAATATCACCTAAAATAAGTGT
>JAKSVJ010000029.1 GCA_024408015.1 Clostridia bacterium | reverse complement strand
TGCATATAACTTAACTGATACACCTGTAAGTTGAGCACATACTGCATTACCACCAAGTAGTTTTTGTCTTCTTCCGACCTTTGTGAATTCAAAGACAAACAAACAAAGAATAACAAATACTACAAGTACGATGATTTTAACCGGTATTGTGTCGAGTTTTCCAAGACCTTCAACTCTAATTGTGTTACCACCTCTACCTGTTATGAGCACTTCAGCGAGTGCCGAGAGAATACTCATCATTGCAACAGTTGTTACAAATACTGGTAGATTGAAAATTGAGCCCAATACTGAACTAATCATAGAAGAGAGCACTGATGTGCCAACACACGTTAATAACATAAGGACAACACTGCCAGTGCTATTAAATATAAGTGAACCGGCGCATGCGCTTACAAGTGTTGAAACACCAAGTGAGATATCGAAAGAACCTAAGGTGAAAATGAAGATTGCTCCTGTAGCAACGATTGCTAATATTACGGACTGATTGATAATTGCTTGAAATCCTGCGCTAAAGTTGATATCTTTAATAACTCCAATAATTATGTAAAGAATAAATAATCCAACAAGACCAAATATTGGAGTAAGAGTTACTAGGAGTGATTTTAATTTGTACTTTTTATGTACATTCGTATTGATTGCACTATCCATAAGTCCCTCCTTAAATCATATATCCAATAATCTCAGCATCACTGAGTTCTTTTGAACGAGAAAATTCTTTTGTAATTTTTCCGTCTTTCATAATTAACATTCTATCGCTCATTCCCATAAGTTCAGGCATTTCTTCTGAAATAAGGAGAATTGCTTTTCCTTCTGACTTTAGTTTCATCATGAGCTGATACATTGCTTGTTTAACACCAATGTCAACACCACGAGTAGGACAGTCAAGAATTAATATCTCACTTCCTCGTCCAACCCATTTACCAAATACAACTTTTTGTTTGTTACCACCAGATAGTGTGGATACTACCTGATCTCTATCAGAGCATTTTATTGAAAGATTTTCAACTTGTTCATCAACATATTTTTTCTCTCTGTTTGCGAGGATAAGGAAGTTGTTGATTGAGAAAACATTCATTCCTGCAACGGAAATATTATCTTTAACACTTGCTGAAAGTACAAGAGATTCAATATCACGATCTTTTGAAACATAGCCAATACCATTTTTCATCGCCATTGCTTCACTTGTGATTTTTTTGCCATTTCCAAGAGTGACGCTACCATTGTGTGGTTTCATTGAGCCAAATGCGATTTTACCGATTGTGTGCATACCGCACTGTGATAGGCCACCAAGTCCAAGAATTTCACCTTTGTGAAGGTCAAAAGTTACTCCGTTTACTTCATTAAGTGAAATGTTTTTAAAACTTATAGCAATATCATCAAGCTTTGATGGTTCAAAGTCGCTTCTGTAATAATCACCTTGAAGTTCACGACCAATCATGGCTTTTCTGATTTCGTCCGGATCATATTCGGATTTATCAAATGTTCTAATGATGTTTCCATCTCGTAAAACCGTAAGAGTATCACAAACGTCCATGATTTCATCAAGGTCATGAGATATGAAGATGACTGCTTTCTCGGTTCCTCTGAAACGATTAATTATATTGTATAAGATTTTTCTTCCATCTTGTGCCAATGCTGTTGATGTTTCGTCAATCACTAAAACATCAGGGTTTTTCATCATAACTTTAGCAATCTCAACAAGTTTTCGAGCTTGGAAGTCAAGAGTAAACATTGGTGCATCCGGACTAATATTATCAATACCAATTTCGGCTAATGCTTTTGACGCTGCCTTATACATTTGTTTTTTTGATATAGGTCCAAATGATTTTCCGTTTTTCAATTTAAATGTTTTAAATCTATCAAGGTCGCCAAGAAAGATGTTTTCGGCAACTGATATACCAGCGATTGTACCACTTTCCTGGACAATCATACCGATACCATTCTCACCTTTTCCGCAGTTATTTAAAGCATCAAGCATTGATGATGGTGCCCAATCTTCGCCTTTATATTTCATGCTATCAAGAGAGGTTGCTTTTTGCATTCCTGCTGCGATTGAAGTGATTGTAGATTTACCAGATCCATTTTCACCAATAAGGCCCAAAACATCACCTTTGTATAAATATAGGTCAACATTTTTTAATGCAGTTACAGGGCCAAATGTTTTGGTCATATTTTTGATTTCAAGTAAAATGTCTTTTTGCATATGAATCCCCATTACACTTTTTAAATACATATACTATTATACCCATGATAGAATATATTAATATCAAATAACTACAATTTTTATCACAAAACAACACGCAGATATTGATTTATTTTGCGTATCGTTGTACAATGGAATTGTAAAAAATGAGAGCTTTAAAAAATGGAGATTTGAATTGAAAGATAACACAGTCTACAAAAGAGCTGCCGATGATACTGGCGCCAATATAGTTAAATTAAAAGCAGACAACACAATAGAAGAGATTGTTATTAAATATGGAAATCATTTACCCAAATATATAGAAAATGAGTCATTCTATAACTCAATGAAGGCGATGTCTGTTCCGAATGTCCCTCATGTTGTTGCATATAATAATGAGTATGTATTTGGTGTTTATCAACAACCACATAGCCTGATAATTTTCGGACCAGTTAAAATGGAAATCCCATTTAGACTCAGATTTAGAGCACAAGGGGAGAAACTTGTAAACATAAAAAAAGTAAGTTCAATTAAGTTGTCAAAGTTTGCACTTAATTTGCAAATGCTTTTTGAATTAACAACCGACACAACACTTGATATAGTTAACTATTACTCTGAAAACACACTGGAAGACTCACTTGTTTCATTTGTTGAAAGAGAAGCTATAAATTCAAATCTTGAGAACATCGAAATAAATGAAGCACATCATTCAATGGCACCAATTAGACAGCTTGAAATGTGTGTTAGAACTGGCGATATGGTTATGATTGTTGATGCAGTAACAGAAATGATAAATGCTCCGTCGGGAAGAACAGCCAAAGATGAATTAAGGAATGCAAAGAATCTTTCGATAGCCGGAATTACCAATGTAACGAGATCTGCTATTGAAGGTGGCGTTCCATATACAATTGCTTATGCGATGTCAGATAGTTATATATCCCTTATTGAGCAAGCAGCAAATAGTGTAGAACTTGGTAGTATTTTCACTCAAGCATGTCTTCACTTTACAAAGCAAGTTGCAGAGCAAGCAAGGGTTGAAAAGAGTAGTTCTCAAGTGAACTTCTATATTGAGAGAACAAAAAGATATATTCTTGAACATCTAAGCGAAACTATAGAAGTTAAAAATATTGCTGATGAATTAAATATTTCATCGAATTATCTTTCATCTTTGTTTAAAAAAAGTGAAAATATAACAATATCACAATATGTTGCAAATGAAAAAATAGCTCATGCAAAGAGAATGCTAATCTTTTCCGATGATAGTTTTTCTGATATTGCATTTAGACTTGGTTTTTCAACACAAAGTCATTTTGGAAGTACATTTAAAAAAATAACAGGAATGACACCATTTCAATATCAAATGAAACACAAAAAGGTTAAATGATTAATTCTTTGTAAGAACTTAACAAAGCCAAACTAGACACCAAAAACTTGACATTTTTTACATTTGCGAATAGAATGTGTTTAGAAAAAATATATTAATAAGGAACAACTATGACAAACGAAGAATCTGAAAAATATAAAAAAGCGCAATCGAGTGCGTTTTTGAATTTCTTTATGGAAATTGTTAACTATGTTGCTTTAATAGTATCTGTAGTATTAACATTTTCTCTTTCTATGTTGATGGATATGTTAACATCAACATGTAACCTAACAAGAACAGGTATTTGTTTCTTCCTGAATAAGAAACTCCAAAAAAATCTAAAATACACATATAACTATGGCGGAGATCGTCTAGAAGTCTTATCAACAGTTTTTTGTGATTCACTTATGGTTCTTGGCTCAGCTTTCATTACTGGATTTGCTGTATATCAACTATTCTTACCAAGAGCAGTTAGTGAATTAATAATTGTTGCGGTAATCTTTAAGGTGATTTGTGTAATAGCGGATTTTGGCATTTTACTTCCAGCACATAGTGCGTACAAAAAGACAAAAACCAAAGTTTCCAAAACAGTTTACGAAGGAATGGTTTCATCAACTGCTTTTGATGCAGGAGTTCTTCTTGCAGTGCTTCTTTCCATGATATTAAAATCATGGGCATATGTAGGATATGTTGAACCTATTATTTCTATTGTTATCGCAGTATTTACAATAATTAGAGCAATCAAACGTATTAAGATTGGTGTAACTGAACTTACTGACTTAACACTCGACGAAGATGCACAAATGAAAATTCTTAAGATTGTTAATTCTCACTTCAATGAATTCGATTTCTTAAATGGAATTAATTCACATAGATTTGGTGAGAAGGTAATTATTGATTTGAATTTTACATTTTCAAACGCAACTACTTATGAAGACATGAAGGTTTTAATTGGAAAAGTTTCAAAAGAACTAAATGAAGAATTTCCGGATTGCAATGTCGCATTGCGAATAGAAAATGAAGACGTAGTAATGGCGTAATTAAAAAAAGGGCCTCGACAAACAATGGTTTGTTCGAGCCCTTTTCTTGTAATTTAGAACAACAAATAATAATGTGTTGCAATTTGGAACGTGTTTGGGTTTATGGCAAGAGCTTTTTCAAAAAGGCTCTTGCTTTCATTTATTTGTCCTTTTCCATATAGTCCCAATGCTTTCATGAATAGACAATGCAACAAATTTTTTGTGTTTAAGTTTTCATCAAATACGAGAAGATCAGGTAGTGATACTGCAAAATAGTCGATTTTAACGTCATCATTAATATGAGTATCTGCATACGAAATGAGTTTATCAAAACGAGTGTTAGCTTCTTTTTCATTTCCAAGTTTCAACCAAGCCATTCCTTGATAGAATATGGTTTCTGGCGGTTGGTCGTTGTAGAACATGGCAGATGTAGGTTCGCTAATACCCATCTTTGCGTTTTCAAAATATGAAATATCGCTTGTAAGAAGTCCAAGGTAATAGTTTTGTCTATTTTCTTGTGCTCCATACAGTTTTCCTTCACCAAGAGTTTCCGGGTATGTAAATGTGGAAAGAAGAGATTCTTTTGTACCAATAGCAATATTGGCAAATAGATATTGTTCTGGCACTTTGCCTTCGCCACCTTCCCATGGATGGAAATGATGTGACATGATTGTGGAAAGTGCTTTGTCATATTGCTTTGTCAAATTTAGAAGGGTAATGTACTCGAGTAACAAATCATCTCGGCTTTCAACGATGTCATAATACGCATTAAGATATGCAAGTCTTTCGACTGGAGTTACGCCAATTCGCTTTTTCAAAAGGTCTAATTCATAAAGAATTCTTGCATCTGTCTTGTCAAAAGCAAATGCTTTTTCCATAAGGTCAAGCGCCTTGTCTTTATCACCAAGAATATTGTAATTTAGCAATGAAAGATTGCGATATGGAGTAGCAAAGTCAGCCCCACGTTTGATTGACATAGAAAAATATTGAATAGCATCATTGTGGCGTTCTTTATCATATAGCAGATTGCCAAGATAATATGGTGCTTTGAAATCGCTTGAGTTTTGTTCTATAGCGTATTTTAATACTTTGATGTCCTCTATACGATTTGGGAAACAACAATATTGATTATCCAACAAAGCTTTTTCTAAATACTTGTCATTTTTACTATAGAAAGCTTTGTAATAATCTACCATAGGGAAGTCATCTTTGGATAGACTAAGTAAAGCTACGGCATCATCTTCAAATCCAGCATTTGCAAATTCCAAGCTCAAATCAATGAGCATATTGGAATTGATAATGTGCTTTGCAATGTCTTCACCATTTAAATATAGTGCCAAAATATTAAGACAATCGAGAGAAAGTGTGTGAGTTATATTGGAAATATAGTCTTTTCCAAGTGCTTTTAGAAGCATTGTCTTTAGATTTAAAGCATGATGGTTTTGCGAATTATAGATGAGAGCATTATCAATAAAAGTAAGGGCACGTTCATAGTCCTTTTGTTTTGATGAGATGAGTGCTAAATAATAGAAAGCATTTGCTTGTGTATCTTGATTCCAAGTAGCCTTATAGAAGCACTCAAAGGCTTCACTAAGTTTATCTTGATAAAATAAAGATAATCCTAAATTGTACTGTGATTCTCCACTAATGAAGTTTGGGTTTGAACGTGTTTGCTTTTCAATTGCACATCTAAAGTATACTTCACTTTCTTCAATGTATCCTTTTTTGAAAAGAAGCATACCATATGCGTTATTTAAGCGTATATCTGTTTTATCACGACGAAGACCTTCAAGATAATAATCCTCAGCGCGTCTTGTCGCATGGCGATATTGTTCGATGTGAAGACCATAGAGATACAAATCTTCTAGTGTTTTACAATCCACTGGAAGTGGTGCAGGTTTTGCAGGTTCAGGAATCTCATGTCGTTCAAAATCTCCATTGAATGATAGTATTGTACGTCCATTTTTGCTAATAGAGAAGATTACTTTATTAATGTCAATAGATGTTGGGATTGTATATGTGTTAGCACATTGAAAATCAATTGATTCTATCTTATTGTCGATTTTAACTTCACATTGACCTACAGTTCCAGAACAATAAATGACAACTTTGTCACTATCAAAATGAACAGACAAATCTTTTGTTGCATTATGTACCTGTCCCAAATCATGATATGGCATGAAAAATTGAGTGAAATGACGAGATTCCATCGGTCCTATATAACTAAAGTCAGGCTGGTTATCTGTAAAGCATCCTGTCATTAATTCAAAATATGGACCATCTTCATCTGTCAAGTTTTTATCCCACGCTTTACCAAAATCACCACAACCCCAAGTCCATTGTTTTTTGCCTGGAGAGATTTGATGATCTGCAACATGAAGAATGCCGGCGCCAACACCATAGTCATATCCTCCGACAAAATCAAAATTCGATTTTGCAGCCATGTATGAGGTTGGAACAGGAAGGTTGTTGTATTTTGAAATATCTACACCTTTTGAGTAATCAACTTTATAGTATGTTCCTGTAGCAATTGGGAATGTTGAAACATCACGTTTGCCATGGTCCATTACAGCTGTAACATCAGGAGGGAAGATACTTGAATAATTTTCATTAACAGAAACAGCAGGGTTTGCCCACCAAAGAAATGTTTGCTTAGTACTAGTTCTATTGAATAGATGATTTTTTAGTTCCAAGTATGCTTTATCTGGATAGAGTGTGAACTCAGTTTCTCCTTTTGTGTGAAACATGTTTTCAATTTCACTACAAATTACAGTTGCACTTCCATCATAATTTTCACGATATGTATAGTTAATAGGATCAAATGTTGAAGGACGATGGTGCTGTGGCCAGTTGAATTCAATGCCACCACTAATCCACGGACCTGCTAGTCCAACAAGAGCAGGCTTTATGACATGATTGTAGTATACAAAATCATATTTCTTTGTTTTATCATAAGCGCGCTGAACACGACCACCAAGTTCCGGCAAAATCATTATTTTTAAATAATCATTTTCCAAAAAAACGGCGGTATATTGTTTGTCAATTTTTGTATCGCTTATTTTATCTATTACTGGATGTGGATATACTTTTCCACTACTACCTTGATATACACGTTTTTCAAGGAACAAAGGGTTTTTATCTGGTTTTTGTGCTTCGTATGTAGGAATAGTAACAATTTCTTCCCAAACATGAACTTTTGAAGATGACATAACTGGTTACCTCTAATTACTAGTAATCTAAGAACCGCTGTACTAAAGCATTTGAACATTTCCAACCAAGTTCAATTTACTATTTGAATCTTCTTGGTTGCCAATGCTTTTTAAGTTAATTTCTTTTCCTTCAGCAGCAACAATGTTAACTTCACCTCTAATAGTGCATCCACTAAGAGTTAAGTTAACCGGAGGATAAACAATTCCTGGAACACCACGGTCTGCAACACGGATACTTGTGTTATTAAGTAAACAGTTAATAACCTTTAATGAACCAATAGGTGTTGTAGAACCAACTAGTTGTGGAACTTCACTTTGAACATAAACATTTTCCAAAACTATATTATCTTGAATAGGTGCATTGGCATAAGGATAATAACTGTGTGAATAGTTATCATTATCAAAATGGAATGCAAAAGCACGTGCACGGTGTTTTTGAAGAAATATATCTTTAAAATGAATATTACGGCATCCACAGTTATATACAACATTTTGATCTTGTGTCATGGCCCATACAATTCCATCGAGTTCTGCTTTGCCATTAACATGTGTAGGCTGTGTATTTGAAATATATTCCTTTCCATCTGGTGGTAAAGTGGCACGATACATTCTACCATTTGATACAACAGTATCTGAATTTCGAATAATCATACCTGGCTTCCAGTCTAACCATGCACCACCTAAAAGGCGGCAAAAGAATCCAGTTGTTTGTGGTTGATCTAAATCATAACAAAATTCAATAAGACCATCTTCAATCCATCCCATTTCTGGATTAGCTACGGCATAGTCATTGGCGTTTAATGCTATAGGGTCATCGTAAGTACGGAAAACACCATTTCTTAAAATAAAACGATGTCCTGGACCATAGTGAACTGCGTCCTTATCTCCTTCAACATGAATGTTTTCTATGCGTGAATCTTCAAATGTACAAATCTGAATACAAAATCCTCTTTTGAGCAAGTCCATACACTGAAAATCTTCAATAACTGTATGCTTTGTATAAAAGAAACCAATATGACAATTCATACCTAATACACAATGTGCGTTAATGTCTACACCATTACAAATCAAGCGAAGACCACGGATAGTAATATCGTGGTTATATGTTTTTGTAAGCGCCCCTCGGTTTAAAAACAATGCGTCGTTTCCATTTTCCGAAGAGATTCGTCTAATATAGCTTCCCGCGCAAAATTCAATAGTTGTATCATCGTCAATAAATAGTGTACCAACAATATCATATATACCTGGTTCATCTACAACAATAGTTCCACGCTTATCAAGTATAGTTTGGAAAATTCGCTGATTATCTTCAGGCGTGTTTGTTGGCAAAAACCCACATTGTGATGTATATTGCATGTGTTCCTCCTGGCGTTGAAAAGAAGTAAGATTCATTGTTTCTTATGAACGAAAAGACGTATTTTCTTGTTCAGTTTAACACAAAAAAACAAAAATAGCAATCACTATGGAATTCAACATAAGTCATTAACCAAATTGTGCAAATTGTAATTTTAAATTCAACAACTCTCCTGTGAAAGCAGGAGGGTTTTGTTGTCTTAGATTTAGAAACCTGTTG
>JAKSVJ010000284.1 GCA_024408015.1 Clostridia bacterium | reverse complement strand
AAATTGAATGCATCGAAAATAATAGGTTTAATTGCATTAATATCAACTTTTCCGTCTTTAATTGCTTTTTCATCAACACTGACGTTCACGATTTCTCCGACTAGTCTACATGTATCTTTGTCATAGCTTTTTACCTTACATTCAAGGCAAACACTAAGTTCATTTATGATAGGAGCATCAACGAACTCGCTTTTAGAAACTGTGAAACCAGCTTTTCCCAACTTGTTGTTTACTTTATTGCCTGATGCAATGCCTAAGTAGTCGCATGAGACAACATAATCTTTTTCTGCCATACTTACTGTGAATGCGCCAGTTCTTTCAAAGTTATACGTGGTCTTGTGATTTGCACTTAAACACATTGAAATCTCATTTTCTTCACTGATGCCACCCCAAGCTGCATTCATTGCATTAGCTGAACCATCTTCATTATAAGTGGCAATAATAAAAACGGGTTGTGGATAGCAAAGTGGTTTTGCTCCAAAATTCGTTCTTCCCATAACTAAATCCCTTTCCATCATGTTTTCTTGAAAAAAATGTGTCGTCTATTTAACAACAACAAAATCAAGCACATTAGTATTGTACCAGCCACAACACCTGATGAATCTATCATAACATCGATAAAACCAGGTCCTCTTCCATCAACGAATCCCTGATGAAATTCATCCGAGCATGCATATAAAACTCCAAATGTTACAGCTAATAATGGTATTAAAAACACTCCAAATCGCTTTGACTTATCTATAACATGATTCCTTACAAAAAACAAATGCAAGGCCATGGTGAAACCAAGTAAAGCAAACTCCGAAAAATGGGCCAGTTTTCTCACCACATGAGACACATTTTCTTCAATAACGACTTGTTCATTTTCATCCATTTCGTCATAGTTAGGATAAGTAATATCAATTACTGCATCTGTTATTACCCCACTAGTGTTTGATGATTGTTCCGCATTTTGTGATGAGAAACAAAAAATCATCACCATTACACAAATCACCAACACAAGCGAAATTATTAGTCCTATATATTTTTTCATAGGAGTGCAATCAACTCATCGATTTCCGACTCAGTTGTACTCCAACTAGTGCAAAATCTTACAGTAGTATGATTGTCATCAACTTTCTCCCAGAAACCAAATTCCACACTATTCGCCAATTCTTTCATCTTACTATCTTCAAGAGTAACAAACACCTGATTAGTTGGATTTTCCATATATAAAGAATATAGCCTTTGTCTTTGAAAGCTTGTCTCATTTTATTTGCAGTATCAATAGCACATTTAGCGATTTTCACATATAGATTATCTGTAAAGAATGTATCAAATTGAACACCCAATAGCCATCCCTTGGCAAGCAAAGCTCCGTGTTTCTTAATAAGGTTCATAAAATGCTTTGGCGCATTATCTTTTGTGAAGACTACCGCTTCTCCAAACAAAGCACCGACTTTTGTGCCACCAATGTAAAATACATCAGTAAGTTTAGCAATATCCTCTAGAGTGACATCATCACTGC
>JAKSVJ010000283.1 GCA_024408015.1 Clostridia bacterium | reverse complement strand
CGTTGAGTTCTGGGATAACAAGGCCGATAGCTTTAGCAGCACCTGTTGAGTTAGGAACTATGTTAACAGCAGCAGCACGAGCACGACGGAGGTCACCTTTACGGTGTGGGCCATCGAGAACCATCTGGTCACCTGTGTAAGCATGAACTGTTGTCATGATACCGCTCTGGATAGGGAAAGCATCGTTAAGAGCTTTAGCCATAGGAGCAAGGCAGTTTGTTGTACATGAAGCAGCAGAGATAACCTGATCATCAGCTGTAAGTGTATCATTGTTTACGTTGTAAACGATTGTCTTAAGGTCTTTACCAGCTGGAGCTGAAATAACAACCTTCTTAGCGCCGGCTTTAACGTGAGCCATAGCTTTTTCTTTTGATGTGTAGAAACCTGTGCATTCGAGAACTACGTCTACTTTGAGTTTCTTCCATGGGCAATTTACAGCATCTTTTTCGCTGTAGATTTTGATTGTTTTTCCGTCTACTGTGATTGTACCAGCTTCATCATCTGCTGTAACAACGTGATCATATTTACCCTGAGCACTGTCGTATTTGAGAAGGTGAGCAAGCATTGAAGGGCTTGTAAGGTCGTTGATAGCTACAACTGTATAACCCTTAGCGCCGAACATCTGACGGAATGCGAGACGGCCGATACGACCGAAACCATTAATGGCAACTTTAACTGACATAATTGAATTCCTCCAAATAAATTCATTAATTGAAAATTACTTTTCATTCGGACTCATTGTATATCAATTTTATTTATTTTTCAAGCATTTTTTAAAAAATGTGGAACTTCAATGATATATCTTTTTTTTACAATTTCTATATCTGATAGGCTAATTTACACTATTGTCATGCGACTTTTACAAACTTAATTGCTCAAAAAGCCACTTTTTTGTCAATCTTTGTTCAAGATGGCTAATTTGAAGACATTTAATCTTGAAATCATTGAAAAAAAACACCAAATGTGATATCATTAACAAAAATACAATAAGTTAGGATTAGGTATGAGCGAAGACATTAATATTCATAAATGCCCATCGTGTGGTATGGGACTTGGCTTTGATGCATCTTCAGGAAAACTTAAATGCGAATCTTGCGGAAATTTGTTTGACATTGAAGCAATCGATTCAATTGAAAAGGGTGAAGAAGCTAACACAGAGTTCGACTGGGGAGACTATAAAAAGAGTTTAAATGTAGACGATATTAAAAATTCCAAGACGTATATATGTAAGTCCTGCGGTGCAGAGATAATCTCTGATGAAAACACAGCGGCAACTATATGCCCGTATTGTGATAGTCCAATTATTATCAATGATAGAGTTGATGATAACTTGAGACCTAATGGTATTATTCCTTTTAAGATCACAAAAGCTGAACTTCCTCAAAAAATTAAAGAATTCTATAAGAAGAAAAAACTATTACCAAAAGATTTCTTTTCTGCTAATAAGTTGGAAGCTGCTCAAGGTGTGTATGTTCCATTTTGGTTGTACGATTGTCATATAGACGGTCAAATAGGATTTAAAGCAACAAAAACGATAACTTATCGTAGCGGTGACTAT
>JAKSVJ010000282.1 GCA_024408015.1 Clostridia bacterium | reverse complement strand
TATCAGCGTGGAATTTGTTGATGTCACCCTGTGCATCTAATGAAAGTGATACAGCACCTGGAACATCAATAACATCACCATATGATGGTGTGTTGTCATTCATTGGGAAAATATGTACATTCTTAATACCAAATTTAACTTTGTCTTTGTTTGCCATTTTTTATATCTCCACTGTATATGTCACCATGTAGCACTTTTCCGAATCAATATAATCAATATCTTTCGTCCATGCTATGTGGTTGGTCCTTAGTTTCTCTTCAATGAGTTCTTCACTCATTACGTCTCTATTTCTGGAATACAACTCAATATCAATTCTGCTCATTGCCGCATACACTGTATCATCTGCGAAAAAGTTATTTGTTCTGGTTTCCAGAAAGCAAATAAAAGGCAGTTGCGGAGCTTGTCCAACTGGGAATGCCCTGTATGCGATTTTATTTTCAAACCCATCAATGGATTCCAATAGCTTTTTTAGTTTTTCAAGCATCTTTTATACCTTTCTTGATTTTTTCCATCAGTCTTTCTTCGGCTTTTTCTTCTACTGGTGCAATATGTTCAAAAGCTCTTGTGTTGCCCCTTTTACGTCCACCAGCTACCAATGCATGCCCTTTTTCCAAAAGGTGTGTCAATTGGTAATTTGTCGCATTGTGAATAGTTGCTTTTCGGTTGTACCGCTTGTCGGTCTTTGTTTGAGTAATCTTCCAGCCTTTGTTGTAATCTTTCCAATCACCATATTCACCACTGCCAGGTGGTTTTGCCTGCTTTAACTCCTGAACGGCTTCTTTTGCAGTTTCTTTTACTGCCTGATCAACAATATCATCTGTTGCTCCTGCGAAGTCTTTAAGCGTTTTTGCAAGCTCACTGGATAGATTTTCAATCTTGACTCTCTTAGTCACTTATACCACCCTTCCATTCACAATATAGCTCGATTTCGTCTGATTCATTTCTGCGGTATGTTCTGTATATGCCGTACTTCTGACCATTGAACTCTATTTCATTTTCATTGCCATAATTGACCGCCTGAGTCACAATCTTCAAATCTGCTCTCAATCCGTTCTGTCCTGCGCTGAAAAATTCCTTTTGCCCTATGGATTCCACATGGCAATAGATTTCATATAGTTCTTCAACCGGTATCAATTGACTGAACTGGTCTTTTTCATATGTATGCCTTACAAGGAATGCTGTTCCTTCCATCGTTATTCTCTCCCTTTCTCAGCTAAAAGCCTATTATTGAGTAAATACCGAAGTGATCTAGGCATTGCAACGGCTTCTTCTCTTCTCTTTCGATAAAGGAATGCTGCGTAGTTTTCTACGAGCATTCCATCATCTACTGAGTTATTGAGTGTTATTCCTTCTCTAGTGATTGCGGCCATTGCCAAATCAATTATATTTTCAAGCATTGCATCTCTGCTTGTACCTGATATTTCAAGGTCCTGTTTTAATACTGTTAATATGATGTCTTTATCCATGACCGCGCTCCCTTAATCCTTAATTATCAGCCTGCTGCCCCTGATGTTGAAGCAGTTGCATTTGCTGTGTCAGTTGCAAATGAAATGCTTGATGCTGATGGTGTTGTACCAT
>JAKSVJ010000281.1 GCA_024408015.1 Clostridia bacterium | reverse complement strand
AATAAGGAGTGAAGCCAAACGGCTATTGATATTTTAGTGCACAGACGTGAATAGGTCTTGTATTGCAGAGAAAACACATCGCAATCATCCAACTCTTTTTCCAAAAAAGTATGGTGATGAGTCAATTCGTATGCTTCGGCAAATAACTCTTTGATGCTCGGAATTGCGTCTTTCAATCCACTCATTGACAATCCGAAAAAATCAGCACAATATGTATAATCAGACAATTCTTTCGGCAGTATTGGCTTGAAGAATTGCCTTGCCCATAATTTCAATGGGTCATCTTTTTGGTTAACTCTCAAGCTGAAAATATGGTCAATGATTTTGGGGTCAGAAAAAAAAGATACTAATTCAATCCCTTTAGGTCCATATAACAAATCCTGTTCCCATGGGAAAGTAAACTCATTTTGGATATTGTAGCCAGCAAAGTCAGAATTGATCTCTGTTGCGAGAAGGGTATCACCTCCTTGTCCTGTAAAGACTACATCAACACCTTTGTCTGCAAAAGCTTGCGCCAATGCACCATCAGCATCATTCATCTTAATGCACGAATCAGGTATTTGGTGTTTGGGAGTATTTGCAAGATTGCTGTAGAATGGATATTTTTCCATGTCTATCAACTTTGCATTATCGCCATATTCCGCCAATTTGTCTTGAATTGTACGTTCAGTCCTAAACTCAAATCTGTTGCAGACAAGTCCAATTGGTGTGAATGGAATATTTAGGTAATGCAACAAGCAAATGATTATGCTGGAATCAAGTCCACCACTAAGATGAACACCGATCTTTTTGTCTTTATATTGAGCAAAATATTCAGTTGCCGCATCCAAAAACTTACTCCAGTCTGTATCTACAAATTTCGGCTTATATAATAATTCATCAAGACATTTTTTCTCATTATTCCAAACAAAGCCAGGATAAATGGGATAAATGTTTGGCAGAACAGGTTTCCAATTGCATTGTTTTGTCTCGCCTAATGCTTGTAATACAATCCTGCTTTTTGTCGTAAAAAGACAAAGTATATTGCGGATATTTTCCTTTTATTACTCTTCGTTCCATATCAATTCATTTTAGCAACAGGTGTATAAAGTATCCAATATTTGTCGAAAATATCTGCCTGCATATTCTCTTCAATCACCCAAGCATGAAGATTTCTTGAAGGGAAGAAGCAGCCAATAAACATTGTACCGTATTTTTTGAATTTTTTAGATGTAGTTGCAATAAAAATAGCACGAGGCAAACACAACAAGTTTTGTTTTCCTCCTATTATCTTCCTGAATGCTAAGTTTGCATCTCCTGCATCTGAAAATATAGGCATTCTCAAGTAGCTTAGAAGATAAACTATCGGATAGCATCTTGCACATAGCAAAACTAATAATTTTGCATAAAATTCACAAAATCTTGAAATTCGGATTTCAGACATATTTCTCCTTTTGCGTTCGTGAACCATAAATGGATTATTTACGCCATCTGAACTATTCGGATTATCAATTATATCGTAGTTAGATAACGGCTGATTCTCCAGATACAAAAAGCCTCTAAGCTTATCAAAACTATATGTCTGATTTTGAAAAAGAATAG
>JAKSVJ010000280.1 GCA_024408015.1 Clostridia bacterium | reverse complement strand
AGGCAGTAATTTGTATGCCATATCATGTTCGCATGGATAAACTTGAAGAGCAGCGTTTGGCTGACAAGAAATATGGTAGTACAAATAGAGGTATTGCTCCAGTTTACGGAGACAAATACAAGAAAAAAGGTCTTAGAATGGTTGATTTGCTAAGCGATGATGCTAAGCTCGAAGAAAAGGTTAGTGGACTTGTTGAATTTGCAAATTTGACGATTGAAAATGTATACCATGCAGAGCCAAACACAACAGCTGATATTATGGCATGGCTCAAGAAATTCGGCGAGCCACTTAAACCATATATTTGTGATGTTGGCGAGTATCTTGATGGAGCAGTTGAAGAAGGAAAATCTGTAATGTTCGAAGCACAGCTTGGTGCTCTTAGAGACATTGATTTCGGTATATATCCATATACATCATCTTCAAATGTAATATCAGCATATGCTCCAATTGGTGCAGGTATTCCTGGAAGAAAAATCGATTTCACTCTTGGTATAATGAAAGCTTATTCAACATGCGTAGGCGAGGGTCCATTTACTTGCGAGATGTTTGGTGCTGAGGCAGAAGAACTTAGACAAGCTGGTAATGAATACGGAGCTGCAACAGGTAGACCAAGAAGAGTAGGTCCATTCGACGTTGTTGCTTCTAAGTATGGCGTTCGTGTTCAGGGTGCAGATGCAATTGCTTTGACAAAACTCGACACAATTTCATATATGAAGAAAATCCCAGTATGTGTTGCTTATGAAGTTGATGGAGTTAAGACAACATCATTCCCAACAGGTGAAAAACTTAATAGAGCAAAACCTATTGTTGAATATGTTGATGGTTGGAATACAGATATCAGCAATTGTAGAAAAATGTCTGATCTTCCAAAAGAAGCTGTTGACTATATCAGTTACATTGAAAAAGCTGTTGGTTGCAACATTAAATACATTTCAGTTGGACCAGATAGAGAAGCTTATATTGAAAAATAATGATATGAAAAAGCCGCATTTAGCGGCTTTTTTAGGAGATATATGAATAAAGTTGTATTAGTTACAGGTGGCTCTAGAGGTATTGGAAAAGCGTGTTGTATTGCTTTTGCAAAGGCCGGATACGATGTGGTTTTAAACTACAATGCTCACCATGATTCTGCTGTTGAAACTCAGAAGATATGTCAAGAATTTGGAATTAAATGTGTAGTTGTGAAATGTGATGTTTCAAACGAAATAGAAGTCAAGGACATGTTCAAATTGATAACAGACGAATTTGGTTGCGTTGATGTTGTTGTTAACAACGCAGGAGTTAGTCACGATGATTTGTTTAACAACTTCACACAAAAAGATTTTGATAAAGTGTTTGGAGTTAATGTACTTGGTACAATGCTTTGTGCAAAAGAAGCTGTTAACATGATGTTGAAAAAACATAGTGGCAAAATAATAAATGTTTCTTCTATGTGGGGGATTGTTGGATCATCTTGTGAGGTAACATATTCTGCATCGAAAGCAGCTGTCGTTGGTTTTACTAAGGCTTTAGCTAAGGAACTAGGCCCTTCTGGAATTACTGTCAATTGTGTTTGTCCAGGCGTCATTGATACAGATATGAACAAATGT
>JAKSVJ010000028.1 GCA_024408015.1 Clostridia bacterium | reverse complement strand
AGATGTTGATTATGCCAAAATCTCAGAAAAGGCTGCTGCAGCAACTCCAGCTCCACAAGGTAGTTACTGGTCTCTTATCATAATGATTGCAGTTTTTGCTGTTGCAATGTACTTCCTTGTATATCGCCCACAGAAAAAACAGGAAAAAGAAGCAACCGAACTCCGCAACAGTTTAGGTGTTGGTGATGAAGTTACTACAATCGGTGGTATCATCGGTAGAGTTGTTAGCATCAAAGATGAAACATTCGTGCTTGAAACAACAAAGGAAAGAACTAAGATTCGTTTCTTAAGATCAGCAATCAAAAGCATTGATGTTAAAGCTGTTGATGCTACTGGCGTTCAAAAGAGCGACACAACAGCTGCTCCAACAAGTGCTGAAACAACAGAAAAACCTGCTGAAAAGAAAGATTAATTATTCAAATTCACTCACAAAAGCCGAAGGGTAATTTCCTTCGGCTTTTTTGTCACATTAATTAATATATATTCTATATATTAACTTGACATTTGACAAAAAAAGAAGCATAATTAGAATAGATTAAAATGGGGTGAAATGGTTTATATATCACTTTGAACTCCTTGAACAAGGTTCTAAATTATCAACTGCATTTTACTCTACCTATGGGTTTATCCCAGGAAAGGAATTATATATGTCACAAAAAACAACTGCTGAACTCCGCGCTGCATTAAATGAAAGACAAAACAGTGCCGCTGCAGAGTTAACAAAACTTGGTAAGTTATCAGCTCGTGCTAGAATGGATGTATTGTTCGACGAAGGCACATTTGTTGAAGTTGGTGGTTACATCAATCGCAAAAAAACTGAGCTTGATATCACATCAGGTGAAGACTTTGAACCTGTAGTTACAGGTTATGGTGCCATTGGAGGCACACTAGTTTTTGCATTTTCTCAAGACTTCTCACGTCTCAAAGGCGCTCTTGGTGAAATGCATGCAAAGAAGATTTGCAAAATCTACGAGATGGCTTTAAAAGCTGAAGCTCCTATCATTGGTGTATTTGATAGTGCTGGTGCTAAAATTCTTGAAGGAGTAGATGCGCTTGCAGGATATGGCGCAATCATTCAGAAGGCTTCAATTGCTAAGAATGTTATTCCTCAAATCGCAGTTATATCAGGCCCTTGTGGTGGTAGCTCTGCTGTTATCGCTAGAATGTTCGATATTATTATTGTTGCAAAGAAGAGTGGATCACTCTACATTGCACCAGAAACAGTATTAACAGATAAGACATTAGGTAAACCAGAAAGACTTGCTAAAGATGGCATCTCAGCTATCACAGCCGAAGATGACGCTGCAGCTCTTACTGAAGCAAGAAAACTCATTCCACATTTTGGACTTGAAATTCCAAGCAATGATGAAGTTACTAGACTCGTTGATGTCTCAAGCATCTTGAGCAATCCAACATATGATGTTCATGATGTTATCAACACTGTAGTTGACGCTGGTAGTTTTGTTGAACTCTACGCAGAACACGCTCAACACATGGTATGCGGTTTTGCTACAATTAATTCATTAGTTATTGGTGTAGTTGCTAATAACCCGGCAGTTAAAGGTGGTAAACTTTGTCCTTGCTCAACAGATAAGGCATCAGAATTCATTGATTTCTGTTCCGAATTCCAAATCCCAGTTTTGACACTTGTTGATTCCGAAGGCGTAGCAATGAAAGATCTCGCTGAATCTAAAGATCTTTCACTCAAACTTGCTAAACTTGCTTACTCTTACACAGGCGGTCTTTCTGATAAAGTAACAGTTGTTTTAGGAAAAGCTTATGGTACAGCATACACAGTAATGGGTTCAAAAGAACTCGGCGTTGATGTAAATCTCGCTCTTGATTCTGCAAAGATTGCTGCTATGTCTCCTGAAAGATCTGTAGAGTTCCTTGGCGAAGTTACAGACGAAACAAAGAAAAGTGAGATTGCTGCTGATTGGGCAGATAAATTTGCATCCCCACTCACAGCTGCTCAAAATGGATATATTGACGATATTATTGATTCATCAGAACTACGTCAACGTATTGCAACTGCATTTGAAATGCTTGCATTTTAATGGAGGATAATCCATGGTATTGATGATAGAAAACGCAGTAGGAAGAGGACTTGAAGTACTTGGCCTTGGCATGCTCGTTGTTGTCGGAATGCTAATGCTCTTGATGGTATGTCTTTATTTGATTATTCCGATTCTCGGAAAGATCAACTCAAAAGGCACAACAAAGAGCAAGAAAAAAGGCAAGAAAGAAGAAACTACAGTTGTTGTGGATAGCACACCCGTAGCTGAAACAGAACCTACTACCAATGATGCAGAAATTGTTACCGCAATTACCGCAGCAATTTCAGTTTATGAAAACAAATCACCATCAACCTTTAAGGTTGTATCATTCAAAAGAATTTAAGGAGAACATATTATGAAAAGATATAGTGTTACAGTAAATGGTAACGTTTACGACGTAGTTGTTGAAGAAGTTGCTGCTGATGCATCCGCTCCAGTAGCTCCAGTAGCAGCACCAGTTGCTGCACCTGTTAAAGCAGCTCCAGCTGCAGCACCAGCTGCACCTGTAAATGCAACAGGAACTAAAGTTAATGCTCCAATGCCTGGAACAGTACTTAAAATGAAAGTTAATGTTGGCGACGCAGTAAAACGTGGCGATGTTGTTTGTGTACTCGAAGCTATGAAAATGGAAAATGAAATCACAGCTCCTGTAGACGGTAAAGTTTCATTCGCTGCTGCTCAAGGCACATCTGTTAAAACTGGCGATCTTCTCGTATCTATTGGTTAATAGTCGCTTAAATTTTTAACGGAGGTGATAATTCTTGGCTAGCGCATTTCAAGCTATCTGGGAAAGCACCGGTATTTATTCATTGGTAAATGACCCAGAGTTGCTTATTAAAACACTCATCATGTATGTCATCGTTGGCGTACTTGTTTATCTTGCTATTGTCAAGGGATTTGAACCATTGCTACTAATTCCTATTGCAGTTGGTATGTTGTTGGCAAACCTTCCAGGTGCCGCCCTCTTCCACAAGGATTTATTCATTAGCACAGATCCAAACTTCCACTTGATGATTCAAGATGTTATTAATCATGGTGGTCTTATAGACTTCCTATATCTTGGTGTTAAACTTGGTATATACCCTTCACTCATATTCTTGGGTGTTGGTGCTATGACTGACTTCTCACCACTTATTGCAGACCCAAAACGTCTATTTATGGGCGCAACTGCACAGCTTGGTGTATTTGTTGCCTTCTTCGGAGCTTTGCTTCTCGGATTCACTGAAGCAGAAGCCGCAGCTATTGGTATTATCGGTGGTGCCGATGGTCCTACAGCCATTCTCGTTACAAAGACACTTGCACCTCACTTGCTTGGTGCGATTGCCATTGCTGCATATTCATACATGGCCCTTATTCCTATGATCCAGCCTCCTTTCATGAGATTGCTCACTACAAAGAAAGAAAGAGCCATCAAAATGGGACAGCTTCGTTCTGTATCAAAACTTGAACTCGTTGCATTCCCTATCATTGTTGTTACAATCGTTGCTTTGATTCTTCCTGACGCAGCTCCACTAATAGGATTCCTTATGTTTGGTAACCTATTAACAGTATCTGGTGTTACAGATAGAATCTCAAAGACAGCACAAAACGAACTCATGAACATCGTTACAATATTCCTTGGTGTATCAGTAGGTGCTACAGCTGATGCAGCAAGCTTCCTAAGCTTTGACACATTAAAGATTATTGCTCTTGGTCTTACAGCTTTCTGTATTTCAACTTGCGGTGGTCTTCTCGGTGGTAAACTTATGTGCTGGTTAACACACGGAAAAATCAACCCACTTATCGGTTCAGCTGGTGTATCAGCAGTACCTATGGCAGCGAGAGTTGCTCAAAAAGTTGGTAGAGAAGAAAACCCAGATAACTATCTTCTTATGCACGCAATGGGTCCAAACGTTGCAGGTGTAATTGGTTCAGCGGTTGCTGCTGGTGTATTCCTCTCATTGTTTAAATAAACAAAAGGCAAGGTATATATAAATGGCTAAAGTTAAAATTTGTGAAACAGTCCTTAGAGACTCACACCAATCCCTTGTTGCTACAAGAATGACAACTGAACAAATGCTTCCAATTCTTGAAGAAATGGATAAAGTTGGTTATTATTCACTTGAAGCTTGGGGTGGTGCAACATTTGACTCATGTCTTCGTTTCTTGAATGAAGATCCATGGGAAAGACTTCGTAAAATCAGAGATAAAGTTAAAAACACAAAATTGCAGATGCTCTTCAGAGGACAGAATATCCTTGGTTATCGTCACTATGCAGATGATGTTGTTGAATACTTTGTTCAAAAATCAATCGCAAACGGTATCGATATTATCCGTATTTTCGATGCTTTGAATGACCCTCGTAACCTCAAAACTGCAATCAATGCTACAATAAAAGAAGGCGGACATGTTCAAGCTGCTATCAGCTACACAACAAGCCCTGCTCACTCTAATGAAAAATTTGCTGAATACGCAAAACAACTCGAAGAAATGGGCGCTAACTCAATTTGTATTAAAGATATGTCAGGTTTGTTAAAACCATATGATGCTTACGACCTCGTTTCTTTGATCAAAAAGAATGTTAGCATTCCAGTTGAACTTCATACACACTACACTTCAGGCCTTGCTTCTATGACAGTTCTTAAAGCTGTTGAAGCTGGTTGTGATATCGTAGATACTGCTATTTCTCCAATGGCTATGGGTACTTCTCAGCCACCTACAGAATCAATCGTAGCAGCTCTTGAAGGCACAGGTTACGACACTGGTCTTAACCTTGAAAACTTGGATAAAGTATGCAAGTACTTCACTCCAATTAGAGAAGAATTCCTCAAGAGTGGTCTTCTTGATCCTAAGGTTCTTAAGGTTAATGTTAATGCTCTCATGTATCAGGTACCAGGTGGTATGCTTTCTAACTTGATTTCTCAGCTCAAACAGTTCGGTGAATCAGACAAACTTGATGAATGTCTTGCTGAAGTACCAAACGTTAGAGCAGATGCTGGTTACCCACCACTAGTTACACCTACATCTCAAATTGTTGGTTCTCAGGCAGTTCTTAATGTAATCAACGGAGAAAGATACAAAGTTGTTACAAAAGAATTTAAGGGACTTGTTAGAGGTGATTACGGTAAAACAAGTGTGCCGATTTCAGAAGAATTCCAGAAGAAGATTATTGGAGATGAAACTCCAATCACACACCGCCCTGCAGACGATCTCAAGCCAGAACTTGATACTCTTAGAGAAAAGGTTAAACCTTGGTATACACAGGACGAAGATATTCTTTCATATGCATTGTTTGAACAGGTTGCTGTTAATTTCTTTGAAAAGAGAAAAGCTCAGCAATATGCTCTTGACAATAATGCTGATAAAGAAAACAAAATTCATAACGTTTAACATGCAAAATGAGATGTGCACAAAATGCACATCTCATTTGTTTTTCTAGTTATTCGTTTTAAAATTTGTTTAGCAATTCTAAGATAATACTAATTGATTGTTTTGAAGCCAACACTTTAAATTTTGGATAATCCATGTGAGAATTTGAGTCTCCGCCATCACTTAATGTTCTAACTATGCAAAATGGAATATTTTGATACGCACAAATAGTTGCAATTGCTGCGCCTTCCATCTCACAAGCATCCGCATCATATTCTTCATGTATGGCGCGTTTCTTATCCATATCGGCTATAAATGTATCACCAGACACAATAGTTCCAACAACATGATTGATTGACAACGAAGTTGTTACCTGTGAAATTGTATCAACAAGTTCAGCATCACTTTCAACATGAGTAATTCCCATCTCTTGAATAAATGATTTAGGATCTCCAACGGCAGTAGTATCATAATCGTATTGTGTTAACTTTTTACCTATTACCACATCCATGATACCTACTCTTGAACTGAGAGAACCCGCAATGCCCATATTAATGATACAATCAGGATTAAAAGCCATAATCATAGTTTGTGTTCCTGCAGCAGCAAACACCTTGCCAACTCCGCTTTTTGTAACTACGACTTCGTACTTGCCTATTTTTCCGGTATAGAAGACATTTTGAAGTACCTTTACTTCTTTTCTATCCTCGATTAGAGCCACAAGGTCTTCAACCTCTTTGTCCATTGCGCCTATAATACCAATTTTTTTATACTTCATAAAATCCTCTCTCAATCTTTAATTTTCTTTGTTTTTTCTCTAACAAAATTCAAATAAAACTTCAATTCGTTTGATTTTAAATAAACTAATGCATATATAATGTTCGGTATTATTAGGCAAATAAGCAGCTGTACAACAAATGAGCCAATGCCGCCAAAATCAACTAATTTACAAATGAATGAAGTAATAAATAAGCCAATTAATGTAGCAATAAAATGTACAACATATTTGGCAAAATAAGAGCCTGTACCAATACCAAATCCCCTATGGTACACAACATATGGTTCAACCCAGAAACATGTCAGCAGAGTGCTTATTAACGTTCCAAGCAAGACGCCTATTATTCCTAGCTTTAATGCTAACACAATTGATATTGCAAGGTTTAAAATAGCCTCTACGATAGACTTCCATTTATCATATCTCATAAGACCCATAGCTTCTTTAGCCAAAAGGGTTGGTCTTCTCATACCTGTAACATAAAAATTGGCAACAATCACGACAATAGTCATCGAGTCTAATTCAAAACCACTACCAAGCCACAATAAGACAAATGGTCTAATGAGAACGAATAAACAAATTGCGCTAAAGCCATACATCCACGAAGAAGCAAAAAACATATTGTTAAAAACATTTATCTTCTTCTCATTATCTGAATCTACAGTAAGCATCCCATATGAAGGAGTAACACTTTGTATGAGCAATCTCAAGATGCTATCAATTGCAGCTGTAACCAAATGGTAATTTGAATATATACCCTCGACAAGAAAACTAACAAATTTTGATATTAATATATTGTCCGTTCCGTTAACTATTACTCCACCAACATTGTGTAGTATTGTCGCTGAAACATTTGTTTTGATTTCTTTGCTATCTTCATTTAACAATTTTTCTTTTTTGTAGTTCTTAAGATAACGATATTCCCTATTTGCAACTAATGTCACAATGACATTGTCAATTATTGTTATAGATATCGTTGCTATCATAAAGAACACATAGTTATGAGTATATGCAAGAATCACGCATGTTAATACACAGAGTACTACATTCGTTGCAAGAGAAACAATTGAAGTCAAATATTTCTTTTGGTCAGCAATAAGCAACGTTCGCTTGTATGAAAAGAGATATGAAACCGATGTGTTAATAACATATAAAACATACAATAACTTAAATTCAGGTATTACTGATAACACCTTGCTATAATCATCTACGAATAGACTTAAAAATGGTGTGAGACCTAAACCGATTGCAAATATGACTAATCCTATAGATATATAGACCACTCTAAAAAGGTTCATCAACGCAGAAACTCTTTTTTCATCATTATCGGCCAATGGTTTATATAAGCTATATGTTATTGATGTTCCAAATCCAAGTTCAGCCAATGATAACACAGTAAGTATGTTCGTAAAAAGACCACCTACGCCAAGGTATTCTGGGAACATGTTTACTGCTATTATTTTTCTTGTAATAAATGATGTTAGTAGTACTATTATCTGACTCAAAATAGTAAACACTACATTTCTGATAGCTTTATCCGTTCTCGTCATTATTCCACCACTTATTGCTCTTCACTGATATTTTTAGGTGTTACTGAAGCTGAATAATTTGTTGAATATACAACAAAACCAGGGGCTGAACCTGAAGGTTTTTTAATATTCTTAACTTGTGTATAATCAACTTCTACATTTTCACTATCTTTCATTTCTGAATAGTATGCTGCTAATTCGGCAGCTTGAGTGAAATCAATTGCATCTGGTTCAACATCCGGATCACAAACAAGCAAAACGTGAGAACCATGTCCATTCTTAACATGGAACCACCAGTCAGATTTTTTAGACAACTTAAAGGTTACCATATCATTTTGAGTATTATTTTTACCGACAATAATTTCGTATCCAGAATAAGAAGTAAAGTGTTTTGGCTGAGATTTACGCAATGGCTTGTTTTTTGAATTAGCAACCTTTTTTGAATAACCGGTGCTTGTCAATTCGTTTCTAATTTCTACCAAGTCACTCTCATTTTCAGCTAATTTCATCGAAACCTCGACACTATTTAGATATTCAAGTTCCTTTGTAGCCTTATTTATTTGTTCGTTGAGAATACCTCTAGCATTTTTTAGTTTAGTATATTTTTTATAGTACTTATCTGCATTTTGAGAAGCAGTTAGCTTAATATCAAGAGGTATCTCTACTGTTTCCAATGACTCTGAATAGTAATTAACTACTTCCCACTTATTACTCTTCTCTTTCAGCATATATAGTGAAGCGGTAATTAATTCACCAAATAGTCTGAACTTATCAGCCTCGTCGCAATCTATTAACTCTTTTTGTAACAATGGCAACTTCTTAGCTAATTTATGTCTAGAAGTTGTAATTATAGTGCTAATATCATGAGACTTAGCAGTCATCATTTGCTCAAATTCTCTTTTTCCATAGTAGTAATCAAACATCTTAGAATAAGTGTCATAAGACTTGTTCTGGGCAGAGTTTGAATATTGTTTTATATCAACAAAAGAAAACTCTATTGCCTTCTTATTATCAAAAATCACAGTCGCAATGCCACTATTTGATTTAATTATATCAACTATTTCAAAGAATGCTTTGCTGACCATTATAGGACTGCATTTTGCGATACAATCTGAGTTTCCACCTTTGAACATAATTTCTCTACAAATAAGTGGAGACATACCCAAATATGTATCCAATATGAATTTATCAACACTTTTTTCGGATGGATAATTCGAAAGCTTATTAATGAATCCTTCTTCAGTTTCCTCAAGTGGATTCATCTTATCTTGCACAGGTGGCAATTCATAAACCATGCCAGGAAGAACTTGTCGTTTATTACTAGTTGAAAAATCAACAGGATGAACAACACCAATTACTTTTTTGTATCCATCTTCTTGTTTCAATAGCATCAGATTTGAATATTTACCCATTATTTCAACAGTTAAATATTTTTCACATGCAAAGCCCAAATCATCTACTGCTTGAAAACATACTTCTATAACACGTTCAAATCCATAAGTATATACATTCTTAACAATAGCTCCGCCAAGGTGTTTTCTCAACAGCATGCAAAACATCGGTGGAACTTGTGGATTTACTTTGTCTATCTCTGTTAAACATATACGTGCGGATGCAGGATTAGCAGATATAAATAGTTTAAGACTTTGTTTGCCTTGGTGACAAAGCATGACAACTTCTTCTTTGGTTGGCTGATATATTTTCTCTATTTTTGCACCTACAATGGTGTTTTTTAGTTCATCAGCTACTAATTTAGCCAAACATCCATCAAAAGCCATTTATACCTCCTATCATCAAAATTCGGGCT
>JAKSVJ010000279.1 GCA_024408015.1 Clostridia bacterium | reverse complement strand
TTTAGAAACGAAGTCTGGTTTTGTAAAGCTCATTAATGTGTATTTTTCAGGGGAAATATCTCCGACTGAAATTAATCCAGCATCAAAGACTTTTGAATCTTCATCAAGTAAAGCAACTTTGATTTCGTAATCGTGTTCAGTTAAAGCCTCTAAATCATGAAGACCGTTTGTGTTAATAATTGCCTTTGTGTTTGGATTTTTTGCGGTTTCAACATCAAATTCAATATCTGCTGTTGAAATTGTTACAGATGTATTATCTGAATATTTAACAACAACTGTAACTTTTGACCAATCAATTGTATCGTCAATGTCATAGGCATCATAAATACCTTTAAGTTGAACGCTAACAACTGATTTTGCTTCTGGACCTATAGGTTCATCACCGCCTTGATTATCACAAGCAACAAGTAAACCTGCAGCTGATAATACAGCGACTAAACCTAAGCCAATTCTCTTTTTTGTCATAAATTTAATTCCTTTCAATTTATTTACTCAACCGGTTCGGGATTTACACAAATAAATGTGCAAAAATCAGATAAATCTGACCCGTCGGTTGTTTTTAACATTACCCTGACGCTAACTGGATGATAGAAAGCAAGGATATTCTTTTCGAGCGTTGCACAATCTTTCATTGTGTGTTCGTCATCTCCGATATCAAATTGCTCATTTCCATCAACAATGGAAAATGCATAGGCGCTACTATCAGTAGCATCAACTGGATTAACTTTGTAGTCAATAGAGACTTTTGTTTCTCCAGCTTCGGCATCGAACATGACTCTGTAAATTTTAATTCCTATCTGTTCGTATGTGTCCTCCTCATAAGTTAATATTTCAACATTTGTGAAGTAATTCTTAAATTGGTCATCCCTAATTGCTCCGCCAAATGAAGAGATCAAAAATACTGAAACCAGGAACATAATGATTGATACAAATAAAATAGATTTTTTCATATTAATTCTCCTGGTATGTTGCGTATATCTTTTTCAAGAAGATATATATTTCTAACGCTAAAACAACTATAGCGATTGCGAGTAAACGTAAATACATATTTGGAGTGCTTGTAACTCCCATTAACAAAAGCAAGCCTGCAGCTACAAAAGCCACCAATAAGGCAAAAACAACAGAAACGGCTTCGTGTTTGGTGACATATTCTCGACCAATAGAAGCAATTGTTTTGTTTTTTGAATGCATGTAGTCAAAGTTTGCAGAGAAAAGAATGTGTAAAATACTAAGAATTAAGCAAAGGACTAGTAAAATAATGAAATCTCCTTTGATTAATTTTCCAGTATTAAACAAAATGATTAAGCTTGGAACAAAAATAAATACTGATGTAACAGTGTTATAGACAAGTCTTGATAACAATGCTGCTCTAGGTTCATATGGCATTGTCTTGTTTGTATTCCAACTTGGTCCATCTTTTGAATAAATACAAGATGTTGAAACGTTGTTTGAGAAAGTAAATGCCAAAATAATAAATAAGTTAAAGCAAACAATCATTACATCACCAATATGTCTTGTTGAGAATGCAATATAAATTTTATTTACCAACAACATAAATAGTGGGGTTACAACAATGCAAAGCAAAGTAGTAATA
>JAKSVJ010000278.1 GCA_024408015.1 Clostridia bacterium | reverse complement strand
GCGCCCAATTGATATCCCCCTGATGATATGAAACGTCAACGCCTCGACGAAACGCACCTGGAATAGGTGCACCTGCGTTGTTGACAAATACGCCGCCCACACGGCAAAATCCTGGATCATAGTAATCCGCAGTTGTAGCGGGTACTATTATTCCGCTCGTAGCAAAAATTGCAAACGAAAGTGCAATCGATGTTGCTGCTTTAAAAAGCCTGCTCAAAACTCTTCTTATTGTCATTGCTTTTCCCCTATAAATATACTCCGTCTAAGATCCCCATCCTAGTATGCAAATTATACGTTATTTTAATATTCATAGCAAGTATTTATGTGTAATTTTTCAAGAAAAAAAGCAATATTTTTGAATTATTTTTATCTAAATATTACAAAAAGGACAGCTATGCTGTCCCCTTTGTAATACTTCTCCAAAAATAATACAATTAACCACCTATTCGGCATTTAAGTCTTGTCGAATTTTCGATAAGATTCTTAAAATCTTCCATTTTTTTATTATCAATCAGAGCTGCTTTTCCCATTGGATAATCACGGCCAAGTCCCTCATATTTTCCCTGTCCAAAATTGTGATATGGAAGTATATGAATCTGGCTAACTCCTGGCAAATACTCAGCAAACTTTGCAATTGCTAAAAGTTCTTTATCTGTATCATTAAATCCAGGAATTACAGGCACTCTGATAATAAGTTCACACTGACCACTTCTTGCGACTTTCATCGCATTCTCAAGCATCATCGTATTCTCACGTCCACACCACATTTTATGCTTTTCAGCATCTAAATGCTTTATGTCTATAAGATATGTATCGAGATATGGCAGTACCTTCTGTATGCTGTCCCAACTTGCATAACCCATACTCTCAATTGCTGTTGTGACGCCCATCTGCTTAGCCCCTTTTAAGAGAGCTGCCGCAAAATCAGGCTGCAAAAGACATTCTCCTCCGGACAAAGTCAAACCTCCGCCAGATCTTGAATAGTATGGCATATCCTTTTTTACTGTCTCTAAAACTTCAGCTACAGTAATGTCTTTTCCAATGACTTTCTCCTTGCCATTTACAATCATCTTCTCAATGTCAAATGACTGTGATTCGGGATTGCAGCACCATTTGCATCTTAACGCGCATCCTTTAAAGAACACAATAGTACGCACGCCCACACCATCATGTATGGAATATCTTTGTATATCAAATATTCTTCCTGTTACACTCTTATAATCGTCCATCGCTAACCTATCTTTTTAAATGCTTTTAATAGTTACCTGTTTTCACCCTGCTCAGTTCTTCTTATGATTTCGTCCTGAAGTGACTTTGACAACGTTGTAAACAGCGCCGAGTAACCGGCAACACGAACAACAAGACCGCTGTATTTTTCCGGGTGCTTCTGAGCATCTAATAATGTTGCTCTGTCAACAACATTAAACTGCATATGCATACCCTTCTGATCAAAATATCCTCTAAGGAGTGCCACAAAAGCCTCAAGGCCTTTTTCTCCAGCCATTGCTGAAGGATGCATTTTCATATTGAACAGCGTTCCATTGCTGGCAATTCCGTGATCAAGCTTTGCAACCGAATTACATGCAGCTGTAGGTCCAAGT
>JAKSVJ010000277.1 GCA_024408015.1 Clostridia bacterium | reverse complement strand
TTGTGCGAACTGTTTACAAAGTTAACCAACTGGATAAGGAGAGATGGATGGAAGTTGTTATCTATCTCGTCAACAAAGAAAACAAATGCATCACCCACATGCTCGATCATAATCAGAAGACCTGCAAACTCAAAGAGACGTCGGGTTCCTTCCGACTCATCATATCCGAGATTCATCCAATAGCACTTGCCTCCAATGGTCTTCCTGAATCGAATTTTCTCAAAAGGAATTCTGTTAGACGAATTCTCTATCTCGCCTATGATCTTCATGTCTTCATAATGAATGCCAAAAGAGTCCAAAAGTTCCAACATGTCGCTTTTCATAGATTCATTCTTGAAACAAGCCATCGAGAAATGTTTGTAAGAAACAGTAGAAGCCGCGATATTGCGGAACAAAGCGAATATATCTGTTGTCACAGGGTTTACATTCGACGCATGCAACTGAGCCAAGAGCGAAGTCTTGCCTGCAGCATCCACCTTTACTTTCATTTCGGGCATACATGCTTCAAGTATAGAATTATGTTGGCGAATGAATACTACATCCTCGCATTCTGAGTTTTGCTCAAAAAGCCATTCGTTGACAATAACTGCCTCTGCAGATGCAGAAGTGGCCATAGACTCGTTGTGTGTAGAAGCAACCAATAAACCATAACGATATTTTTTACTATTCAATGTAAAAACTACCTGAAAGAAGCTACCCTCGTCTAGTGTAGAGCGATGTGGTTGACATAATCTATACAACAGGCTAGTATCCATTGACGAGAATGCCACAGTCTGAAAAAACAACTCCATAGCTTTGATGACATTACTCTTGCCGCTGGCATTGGCGCCATATATACCAACAGACTTAAGTAGACGCTCGCCAGCATCTGACACTATATTCGAATTAGTTTCTGACGTTCCATTTATGTTGGTCGCCACAAAACTAACAACTTGCATGTCCTTTATTGAACGAAAGTTTTTAACACTAAATTCTACAAGCATACTCAATTTTAATTTTTTACCCTTATTCAGCAAGTCTGATTATCGATCAAATATCGGAAGGTTTCGCATATACCATACCATGGTAAGCATTCACATTAAGTAAAATCTGTTTACAAAGTTAATAAATTAACTTGAAATACCTATGCTTTTCGTTCTATAATCCTATAATATTATATATTTTTAGCGATTTCTGTCATGTTTTCATTCCTTTTTGAATTATTTTGAGGCGTTTGAGAGTTAAAGCGCAACTTTTCTTCTTTGATTTGCGGAACCTGAAAAAACTTTATGGCAAGTTTCTATGATTCATTAGGAGATAATTCCGGTAATATAAATAGCCTTTTGGGATTAGGTAAAGCCTTATTACCTGTTGTTTAACAACATAAGCTTTCGAAGAAGTATATGTTGTAAAATTCAATAAGTGTAATTTAATTTTGTTATGGTCTAAAATTTCGTTTAATGAAAGTGCCCAGTAAATCATAGACTATTATTGCGTGGACATAAAAGTCTATGAAAGTCTATAAACGCTATTGCAGTTATCGTCTTGAAAACAAGATGATAACTGCAATTATTATTAATGTGATAAAGCCTATTGTCCTGTCAGGGAGGTGCGTGAGTCTCTTTCA
>JAKSVJ010000276.1 GCA_024408015.1 Clostridia bacterium | reverse complement strand
CAAAGGTCGACGGCCGAAGGGAAAGTCAAATTATCATCCAGGGCGATCATCGTCAGCGACTAGTAGAAATACTCAAAAAAGAGGGTTACACTCAAACAAAATAACAGAAATGAAATCACTTTTGATTAAACTTACAATTATGTTAAAGAACAAATTACTTATTTTCCTCTGCCTGCTTGGTTCTATCGCATTTATTGGATGTGATGCGGAAGATGGCAAATGGGATCCTATTCAGATTACAATAAATGGCAATAGATGTAAGTCTTCTACATACAAAGTTTCTGCTGATGGAGGCGAATACAAAATCTATTCCCAAAACTATGGGGAACTGTGGTTGAATGAAGTTATGGAAGATGGCAACAGAGTTTGGCCAGAAGAGTATGATTGGTCGAATTATAAAAAAATACACTTGACCAAAGAGTGGTATGAAATACGATACGACAGTACAGGAAATATTGTAGTCAATATCAAAGCCAAAGAAAATTCAACCGCTTCCAGAGCTCTGAGATTCGAGGTTGAATGTGGAGATGCCTTTGGTGCAATTACCCTATTACAAGAATAACATAGATACGCTACTATCTACTACAAATGAATAAATAAGTAGGTGTGCAGAAATATTTTGCACAACTACTTATTGAATTAGATATAAAAAATGGCAAAATCACTTTTGATAAAAGACACGATTCATATAGACTAATTTGTACATTAATAAAATAGTAATGACTAGAAAAGAACTTAGAAAACAAATAATACTATTTGCCTATATATTCTTTGTATTTCCAATAGTATTAATGATGATAGTGTTCAGTTTTGATGCACCATCAAGCACAAGTAATCCTTTAGTATATGTTTTTGATGGATTACTGCTATTTGCGTTTTTCTATGTATTGAAAAGAATAGACAAAAAACAATAACAATATGAAAAGTTTACTTATAAAGGACACAACTGTGTCAGAACGAGCACAAATCGTTCGTGAAGCTCTTGGAGCAGATGGTGACTGCGAAGGCATCGACCTGTCTGACATGTATGACGATTATATTTACGGACTCAAAGAACTCGCTGACATCAACAGAGAGTTTAGTGAAAAACACGCTGGAGCCGTTGTTGCTGGAGAGTTGACAAAACCATCAGGATGCGCACTTCATTAAATAAATATGCCGAAAGTTACCTTACATAGAAGACAGATGTTCAAACTGTCTATTCCTTATTGGGTGTTCATCAATGAGCATCCAATCGGAATCATGCAAGGTAAGGAAGTGAGCATTGAGTTACCTCCGGCACAGTTCGACCTAAACATAAAGATTCTATTCCGACTTTTCAAGGCTGCGAATAAGCGAGAGCAGAGTGAAGCTTGCTTCGACTCTGCCGAGCGAAAGCAGGCTCGACCGAAGGTCAAATGGCAATTCTCTTTAGGAGGGAAAAGGAAGGTTTGTCTGTCAGAAGGTGAGCATCTTCATCTGACGATAAAAGACAAAGAACGATGGTGGAACATACTATTTGACATTGACCTCGTACTATGGTTGGCAAAGATGTTCTTTGAACTCCCCCACCCTTGGAACATAGTCTATGAAGTCGTTTCAAACGGATTCTTTGCCCTCTGGTTAGCAA
>JAKSVJ010000275.1 GCA_024408015.1 Clostridia bacterium | reverse complement strand
AAAGATAGTAATTATCGGTGGTAGTAGTGTTCCTTTTGGTGTAAACACTGATTTGTTGGGACAGGCTTTAGGTATGCCTGTTGTCAACTTTGGTTTATATGCAACTCTTGGAACAAAATTGATGCTTGATTTATCAAAACAAGCAATTAATAAAGATGACATTATAGTTATCGCGCCAGAAACAGATCCACAAACATATTCATTATTCTTTAATTCCGAGTCAGTATGGCAAGCTTGTGACAGTGACTTCTCTATACTAAAAGGAATAGCTTTTGAAAATACAGGTGATATGCTTGGTGGATATTGGAAGTTTTTGGGGCAGAAGATTAGATACTCCTTACTTGATGAGCATCTAAATCCTTCTGGTGTATATAATCAAAGTTCATTCAATGAATTTTGCGACATTTCATATGATAGACCATACAATGTTATGCCTCTTGACTATGATACTTCAATAAAAATTAGATTTGATACATCTATTATCAGCAAAGAATTTATTGACTACGTTAATGAATACGTTGATTATGCAACTAAGAAGGGTGCAAAGGTGTTGTTCTCATTTGCACCGATGAACGAAAAAGCAATTGATGAAAACACAACAATGGAGCAACTAGAAGAGTTCACCACCTTCATTAAAGAGAATTTTAAGGCAGAACTTATTAGTAATCCTAATGACTACTTGTATCGTAGTGGCTATTTTTATGATTCTAACTTCCATATGAACAATGCAGGTATGACTTTGCATACAAGAAATCTTGCAAATGATTTGGCAAAGGCATTGGATAAAGAATTATTAATAAATATAGAAAAGCCAAAGGTTCCTGTAAAACCTGCGGGTGATGAAATTGACTTAAGCTATGATGCGAACGAAGTGTATTTCACATTTGAGGGAGCTTATGTTGGCAGTGAACTTAAAGGATACAAGATAGTTGGCGTTACAGATCTCGGTAAAACACAAAGTACTTTAACAACTCCAAATGCATATAAAGGCATGCGAGTATTCTCTGTAGAAGCTAATGCATTTAATGGCTGTGACAACTTAACTGATGTTATCATAACAAAGGGAATTACTGCATTGGCTGATGACTCATTTGCTGGCGCTAGGAATTTAAAGAGAATACATATTATTACAAAGAATCCTGGTGATATTACTCTTAATACAACTTCAGGTGGATTAGTGCACGGAATGAATAGCGAAGCTAGATTCTATGGTTCATCTGATGTATATACAGATTTTGTAGGAAGCTATTTCTGGGGTCCTTATCAAAACTATTTGGCCAAGGAGGGCTAAAACATGAGAAAGAATATTTGGTCTATTGCAATTGGTTTAGTTCTAGCTGTTATAGGCGTTGGCATTTTAGGCAATGCATTATTCAACTGGAATTTCAAAATCTTCATTGAAGGTTGGTGGGCTTTAGCTCTTATGATTGTTAGTCTTGGATTTGTCGTTAAAGAAGGTCCAAAGCTATACAATGTTGCTTCACTAATCATATTCGGTTTCTTATTCTTGAGATATCATGTACCAGCTTTAGAAAAAATAGACCTTTGGACATTGGTTGTTGGTGTCATAATTTTATGCGTTGCTGCACAGATTATTATCAATGCAATTAATCC
>JAKSVJ010000274.1 GCA_024408015.1 Clostridia bacterium | reverse complement strand
TATTCTTCAATACTTACAATAGGTCCAACGCAATCAACAAGATAATTTATGTCATCTATTGTTACAAAGCCTTTTACTCTATATGTATCATCAGCGAACATCTTAATAAATGATACAAGTCCTTCTTTGCTGAAATTTGATACATTTAAAGACAACTTTTGTAATGTTATGTCTTTTGTATGGAACATTGTTTCTTTTTCGTCTTGTTTAGGAAGATTAATAGTCTCGATCATATCCTTTGTGAATACGCCGTTGACAGTAAGATAAACGTTTCTATATTCTTTTTGGGCTTTTGCTATTTCAATGATTGAGTCAATTTGCTCTTTTGTTGCGATATCAGTTTTATTGATGAATACTAAATCTGATGTTGCAAGCTGCATTCTACATACATGTGTTGACGCATAAACTTTATGAAATCTTAAAGCGTCAACTATGCATATCGTTCCACCATATTCAATTTCCGGATACCATGAATTCGTGAATATGTTTCCAACTTCAGAAGGATCAGAAAGACCTGAAGCTTCAATTAATATTATATCAAATGTGTTTTTTTCAATAATGTTGTGAATGGAACTTTCAAACTGTTCAACCTTGCATTGGCAAAAGATAGAACCGTTATTGATTTCAGTCATTTCACATTCAAGACTTGATAACAGGGAACCATCAATTCCAACTTTACCAAATTCATTTATTACTAAGGCAACTTTTTTGTCTTGAAATTCTTTTATAAAATGACGAAGGAAAGTGGTTTTACCAGCTCCCAAAAAGCCTGTGACAAGATAAAGCTTAGGCATTTTTATTGTAGTAAGCGCATGCTTCTTTTAAGCATGTTTTGTTTACATTTGAAAATGTACATACATATTTCAAATTTTCCCCAAGGTTAAGACCAATCAATTCTTTGATTGACTTAATTGCTGATAGTATTGATGCGTATGAGTTTCTCTTGCAACATCTAGGTCCAGAAAATTCAGATATTGCTGTAAGACTTATAGCTGTTACCTTGTTTGAAATGGACCAAGAATCTTTTGTCAAAGGAGTAGCTCCAAGCCAAATTGAAGTAAATATACCGGCACTTACGGCAGCTCCACAACATCCGTCATATCCACACATAGCTCCTGGCATTTGTCCAGCTCTTTCTTTAGCTATATCAAGATACTTTTCGAGTTTTTCTCTATCATATCCTTCAACCATACAAGCTTTTGTGAGAAGAACGGCGCATGTAAGCACGTGATGACATGGTGAATGCATTGGAATATCTTCTTTTGCAACGATACGATTTGTCATAGAAATGACATCGATATCTTTGCCTTCATCAAACATTTTTAAACACTCGTTGCAAATGACGTCCATTTGCTCTGGAGATGGTAGCATTGGCATAAAAAGCCTCCTTGTTAAAGAACTTCCTTTATTGCGTTTTCAAGCTCTTCCTTTGAAGGAATGATTGATTTGAATTTAAGAACACCATTGATGTATACAGAAGGGAGGTTTGGTACACCCATCTTTTTAGTTCTTGCGATGTCTTCTTTGATTGTATATTTGTAAACTTTGTAGTCGATAGCGTCGCCAAAAGTAGCTTTTGCTTCGTCAGTTGCTGCAACCATATATGTACAAGCTGCGCATGTTGCTGGGTCCAGTGTG
>JAKSVJ010000273.1 GCA_024408015.1 Clostridia bacterium | reverse complement strand
TGGATGGACTGTATCATTAATGGAGAAAAACAAGTTGCGGTTCTTCAAGATCATGAGGAGTTTGAGAACAGCTGGACTCATAGTTTCCAGGAACTTATTAAGACTGATAAGTATCGTGTTATAGAAGAAAGAATAGTGTTTGCTGATGACTCATTTGTTGATGCATCTGGAATAACATATGATGATTTATCAGATAAGGGCAATGGAATAATTGGAAACTTTGCTACAGCTGCAACAGTTGCTGAGTTAAGTGGAGCAGAGCTTGCTGATGCCAAACACTGGGTGGCAACACTTACAAACAGTGTTCCAAATAGAAAGATTGAGGTTACAAAGAATTGGAATGATGAAGATGACCGTGACAAATTAAGACCGGAGCGTATTTATGTGACATTGCAGAGAGATGGCATAAATATCGATACCGTTGTGTTAGATGCTACTAACAGTTGGACCCATGAATGGGGATATTTGCCGCTCTATAAAGATGGTTCGGCAGAATTGTCTGCGTACCGCATAATCGAAACAGATGTACATGGTAATTCAGTATCCCTTAATGGATATGAGGTAACCTACGATGTAACGAAACCTGGTGTAGAAAAGACAAGTATTACAGCAGGTAGCTTTGATCTTAGCGGATTGAATGATGGACAAACTGCGGAAATTACTGTAACCAATATCCATAGACCGGCCAAGACTACAGCTTATGCAGGAAAGAAATGGGATGATGGAAAGAATAAGTATGGTGAAAGAACCGATACGATTTACTTGGCATTATTCTATAAATATCAACATGAACAAGAGGATGCTTGGCGATTAATAGATAAAAAAGCACTTGATGCCGAATCTTTACAGTATACAGACTCCCTTATACATACAACCAGCGAACCTGTGCAGAAAATAACGGGACAGTCTATGACTGATGAATACTGGGAAAATGTTGCTAAGTGGGAAAATTTGCCATCACAGGCAGTTGTCATTGAAAGTGGCGCAAAAGTAATTCGTATACCGGAGTACAGAGTTGTGGAAGTGAAAGGCGCTCTTAGCGGAGGTGCTATGCTTTCGGTCGCTTTGGGTAGTGATATTACCAAGGTTATTAGCGGATATAAAACAACTCAGCCGGATGCATTCTTTGTACATGGTGAAGATAGTTTGGATCATATTGTTACCAACAAATTGGAACCTGTTCTTTTACATATAGTTAAAAAATGGGATGACCAAAACAATAGATTTGCGAATAGACCATTAAGAATTGACTTTGCAATTCAAAAGAAAAAGGGTGCTGATGGTGAATGGGAACTTCTAACGGAAACAGTTGAAGGAAAAACTGTGGAAAAAATTGTTTCTGTTTATCCTGAAATGTTAGGCTATGACGCTGATACATGGACAACAACTGTTGATGGTCTGCTTCAATATGCTGCAGATGGTGAAGAATTTAGTTATCGTGCAGTGGAAATAAGTCTTGCGTATGCAGATAAAACCGTAGATGTATTTGATAAAAATGATTCGTCTGAAAGTTTAGTTACAGCAATAGGAAATGGTAGAAATGGCTATGCAACACAAGAAGAGGAAGGTGAACCTATAAAAGATGCTGCAATTGATAGGGCAGAGTACAGTAGTACCATAAAAAATACACAGGATAAATCAGCTAAAGTA
>JAKSVJ010000272.1 GCA_024408015.1 Clostridia bacterium | reverse complement strand
CTTCGCTATTAATGCCCAATTTGCTTATGTCAATCCAAACAAGATATGTTGCATCAGCTTTGACAACATTTAAATCTTGTATATTCTTCTCAATATAGTCTTCGACAATTGATCTGTTTTCAAACAAATACTCGTTTAATTGATTAAGCCATTCTTCCCCTTTTGTGAATGCTGCAATAGTTGCTGTCACGGCGAAAGCATTAGGCTCAGCCACTTCATCAGTATTAAGTGCTCTCCAAATCTTATGTCTTAGGAACTTGTTTGGAATGCTAACCGCTGCACTTTGCATACCGGCAATGTTGAATGCTTTAGTAGAAGCTATGCATGTAATTGAGCAATTCTTACAATTGTCAGAAACTGAAGCAAATGGAACATATTCTGTCCCAGGTCTTACAATATCACAATGTATTTCATCTGAAATAACTGTTACGCCATATTTAACGCACAAATCTCCAACTTTTTTGAGTGTTTCTTTATCCCAAATCTTTCCTGCAGGATTGTGAGGATTACATAATATCATTAGACTTGTTTGAGGATTACTGAGCTTTTGTTCAAGATCTTCAAAATCCATTTCGTAAGCTCCATCTATATACTTTAGCGGATTTGTTAAAACCCTACAGCCATTGTTAACAATGCTGTTAAAGAAAATATTGTATACAGGCGTTTGTATAACCACATTTTCATTTGGGGATGTCAATTTTCTTACAGTACTAGAAATTGCAGGAACAACGCCAGTACAGAAAACCAACCAATCTTTTTCCATTTCAAAACCATGTCGATTTTTCCACCAATTGATGTATGCTTCGTACCATTCATCAGTCATATCTGAATAACCAAAAATGCCATGCGATACTCTATTGGATATTGCATCTATGATTTCCGGAGCGGTTTTAAAATCCATATCAGCAACCCACATAGGAAGATCATTTTCTTCTACATTCCATTTTAAAGATCCAGTATTTCTTCTAGAAACAACTGTATCGAAGTCATATTTTATCTTAGCCATTCTGGGCGATCACTTTCTTTGGCAATTGTCTTACAAACAATATTTGTTTTTGAAGGGTCAACCTTATCCTTTTCTACAATAAGTTCGTCAATAATCTCAGCTTTAATTGTGCCACTCTTAGGATTGAATACGCTATCAATTTTTGAGTTAATCTCAGCATCAACATTTGCATATTCAAAAGCAAGAGTTGTATTGATTAGTTTACAATTCTTCATGACTAGATTGTCGATGTAGCACATACCTTGTAAACTTTCAATTGTGCAGTTGATAAGAGTTAAATTCTTAGAGTTCCAGCCTAAATACTCACCTGTTATAAATGAATCATAAACTGTAACATTATCACAATTCCAAAAAGCATCTTTGGATAATAATTTTGAATTTTTTATTGTAATATTCTTGCAACCATCAAAAGAATAGTTTCCGTCAAGTCTCAAATTGTCAATACATAGGTTGCTAGAATTCATAGCGAAATAGTCGCCTTTCGCTGTAACGTTAATTAATTCCACATCATTGCAGCTCCATAAAGTCTCGGACGCATTAGTAAGAACCACATTATCAAGTTTTAGTCCATTGCATCTTCTAAAATTCTTTGGAGCTTGAATAAAAGAATCAGAAACCTTAAAATCGTTTGTATACCAAACTCC
>JAKSVJ010000271.1 GCA_024408015.1 Clostridia bacterium | reverse complement strand
TTCCCTTTCTAATACACGAAATTGTTCGTAGGTCAAATTTGAAAGTCCTACTAATTTAAATGAATCTTTTTTTAATCTCAAACTAGTAAGTTTTTCTGAAAGTGACATTGCAAAATTTAATACTTCAGGCGAAAACTCTTCATCACAAAGCTTTTCTATGTTGATTTGATATCTGTTAAGTATAAACATCGCATCATGTTCAGTGCTTACAATTTCATTAAAGCCTTCTTCGATGCTTCTCATCAACTCTTTTTGTCTTGCTTTATCCACTGTTGAAGAACTTTCTAATACACGAAACTGTCCATAGGTCAAATCTGAAAGTCTTGCTAATTTAAAAGAATCTTTATCTATTCTCAAACTAGTAATTTTTTTTGAAAGCGCCATTGCAAAATTTAAAACAACAGGAGAAAACTCTTCATCACAAAGTTTCTGAATATCGATTTGATATCTGTTAAGTTCAAATATCGCATCACTTTGAGTGGTTACAATTTCATCAAATACCTCTAAAATCTCTTCCATCAACTCTTTTTGTCTTGCTTTATCCATCATTAATCACCTTCCATTACAACACATTTATTTAACATTTCACTTTTACAAATAGAAAACATCAACTTCTCTTAAAATTTACAGGAATAGCGATAGCACTGACTTTAAAGTTCTCACAAGCCTCCAAAGCATCGCTACGATATTCCAATGCTACGTCAACAGAAATATTATTAGTTTTCTCGTTAAAACGACTTTTTTCTACTACGGAAAATACAGTACCTACGGTAATGACCAAGCCCATATCGTTATCCAACACCATAATCTTAAAATCAGGTTGTTGTCTCAAAGCAGCTCGCGCAGTATTTGCAAAGAGCTTTAAAAGAACATTAACATCACTATTTCCATCGTACTCTAAGACAAGGAAATGTCTGTCACCAATCGCAGCAAAACAAATAGCATCATCAAAAATATCGGCAAAATCCGCTGCAATTTTCAAAGCATCCTCAGTTAGCAAAGCTTCGTTTTCATAAACAAGTTTGTAACGTTTGCTGTTAAATACCATACTATACACCTCCATAATACTAATAAGTTTAACAAAAGAATTCGTCAGGGACTTAATAATATACTATGAGATTATGGCTTTTTTATGTTAATTTTTAAGGTTGGAAATTTATTTTGTGTTTTGGAAATTCTTGGCGTCAACCCAAGTTATATGTTCCGTATTTTTGTAGATAAATGAGATTCTGACCAGTTTTTTATCCTCGGGGACTATTAACTGATTAACATTAGTAACTACAAGAACAGTTTTCCCACTAGCATCCTTTGCCTTTAGCGTGTATCTACCCAAATGTGCATTAACAATGCTGTATTTTTGTCCTGCATGCAGTCTAAGCTTTTGAATGTTATCACGTGTGCTAGACAAAAGAGTTGCATCAAAATCATCTCTGGCAATAACTACACTCTTATCTTCCGCTACGATGACTTTTTCATCTAACTTAGCAACAGCAATGGGTGCATTATTATCAGTAACTACATACATTGAATTTACATATTTACCATTGGAGTCTAGAAAATCAAGCTTTCCATTTGCCAAATAAAGCTGACTCTTGGGTACACTTGGCTTAACATCTTTACTCGGTGCAGGTTTTGTATTCCCTTTAGAATGCTGC
>JAKSVJ010000270.1 GCA_024408015.1 Clostridia bacterium | reverse complement strand
ACTTACCTTTGCGACCAGATTTCAAATTGAATTTGCAATTTGGTTATTCGTATTATAGCTGTGTGTCATAAGGATTTATCTGTTAAACTTTTAGGATTGTCGAAGAACTGTCAAGTTGTTTCTTTGACTGATTGCTGGGAGTGAGGGAGGATTGTTAGCTATATTAAGACAAAAACTGTCGTATGAAACGCTATAGAATAATAATCTTGTTTCTTTTGCTTTTGGATATTGTACTGTTAGCATTTCTTACAAGCGCGTATTTCTATCTGGTTGCAATATTGCTGCTTTTTCCATGGATTATATATGAAGTTTACTGCATGGTGAAGAAGACAATGAAGCCTTTTTTCCGTTTTGGAGTTACTGGAATACTACTGCTTTAGATTGCAGCAATGGCATGTATATGGTTATATAAAACAATCCTCTGGTAAAAGCAGGCTTTTAATTAACAGGCATCTAATTGAAACTCAAATAGAGCCTGATTATGTAAAGTAATAGGACCCTAATATCGCCCGACCGTATAGACTTGCAGGTTGAGATTGTGCCAGTGCCTTTTGCAAAGTTGTCAGAGCATAAAGATGGTGATAGCTCGTCAGATAAGGAAATTTTGTGTGCTGTAGGTAACAACTTACCGAACCTTTGATAAGGTTGGGCGGGCGAATTGATGATAAAAGAGTAATTATGAATGAATTAAAACATATACCTGATTCTGGAATTGAAATATATACCAATCCAGACAATAGTGTCCAGCTTGAAGTTAAGTTGGATGGAGATACTGTGTGGTTGACGCAGAAGCAAATAGCAGAATTGTTTGAAGTTAAAAAAGCAGCTATTTCTAAGCATATATCCAATATATATACGCATGGTGAATTGGAACAAAATTCAACTGTTTCCAAAATGGAAACAGTTCAAATAGAAGGAGGTCGTACCATAATACGTATGTTGGACTATTACAACCTTGATATGATTCTATCTGTAGGATATAGAGTAAATAGCAAGAATGCCATAGCATTTCGCCAATGGTCTAACAAGGTATTGAAGGATTACATTATCAAAGGTTATGCTATCAATGAAAAGATAAAACTGCAGAGATATAACGAATTGAAAGAAGTTGTTGCGTTGATGTCGAGGACCATTTCGTTGCAGGAAAATCCAAGTAAGGATGAATATTCTGGATTATTCAATGTTATTTCGGATTACGTCTATGCACTCGACACATTGGATCATTATGATTATCAGGAGTTGACGATTGAGAAGACTACAAACAAGGAACCTTTTCATGCCACTTACGAAAATGCGATTGAAGTTATAAATGTTTTGAAAGAAAAGCAAATGAAAAAGACGAGTCGTTCAAGTCAAGCATTGGACAGATATACCAGACTTTTGGTGGAGAGGAACTCTATCCATCAGTCGAGGAGAAAGCTGCAATGTTGCTTTATCTCGTAACCAAGAACCATTCATTTAGCGACGGTAACAAACGCATTGCGGCAATGCTGTTTCTATGGTTTCTCAGCAACAATGGAGTGTTATATGGCAAAGAGGGGAGGAAACGTATTGGAGACAATACACTTGTGGCACTGACACTTATGATAGCAGAAAGCAGAACAGAGGAGAAAGATGTGATGGTGAAAGTAGTGGTGAATTTGATCAATCAAGAAAATCAATG
>JAKSVJ010000027.1 GCA_024408015.1 Clostridia bacterium | reverse complement strand
CTTTTTTTTTTTTTTTATTATTACTGTTCATACTGTTAATGCTAATACTTTTTTCAAGATAAGCCTCCAATGATATTAATAAAATGATTTATCTAATTCTCGTTCGATACACCTAAATAAACTATCGGTGTTTTCCAACGTAAAATTCTTTATTCTCTCTCCTGGCCCGGTCATTGTGCCATCTCTCTCATTTGGAGCAATGATGGACAACGCTTTAGGAACTGGATTTAATAAGACAATTCTCTTGATTGTTTTTTCACTTTCATCTTCACAAACGAAGGACATATTTCTTTTAACAGTACGTCTCTTTACACCAAGATTTTGTCCTAGTTTCCCCAGGAAATATGGAAAAATATATTTGTACCCTGTGCCATCTTTCAAAATCTGAATTTCAGCTCGACCAGATGGACAAGGCAAAAACATAATATGAAATTCGGTTCTATCCGATTCAATGATTAAATCAGTCGTGCCTGACACAGATGATGAATACTTCGTTTTATTACACATCCATTTATAAGTGATACAATTAGAGTTTCCATATGTTTTTTCTAGACGTTTAACAAACTTTCTTCTTTTTTTATAAAACCTAATTCTAGGTGTAATGAAAAGAAGAAAACAAATAGATAAAACTAATGCCGCCGCACTCCCTGGATAGTATTTTGAATAAGCTAAAATCAATACTCCGGGGATGCTAAAGAGCGCTACCAAATAGAAAAACATGAGAAAAACAGCTGTGAAATCAAGTATTTTTGAATTTTTGTTTTTACTCATTCGATTATAGAACCTTTCAATCAAATATACACTATAACATTATATAAAAATTATTGAACAATGCAATAAATAAGTCACGACTTATATGTAAAAAAAGGACTTCTTTTTTTGTGCATTTTAACAAAACGAAAAATACTCATTTTGATGTTGATATTTTAATTTTCATGTGATATATTGACTACAATAATTGACACAAGGATATAAAATGGAATTAGTTAATATTAGAGGTTTGAATTTTGCAAACGTAACCATGGATGAGGCTATCACGGAAGCTGAGAGTTTGATTAATTCAAATTGCACTAATCTTGTTTTTACTCCAAATGCGGAAATAGCTTATAAAGCTTCACACGACAAAGATTTTGAAAATCTTTTAAACTCAGCATCACTATTACTACCAGATGGCGCCGGATGTTTAAAAGCTGCCAAAATAATAGGAACTCCTATAAAAGAAAAAGTTGCCGGTGTTGTTTTTGGAGAAAGATTAGCAGAATTAGCCTCAAAAAATGGATATTCTCTATTTTTACTTGGCGGTAAGCCTGGAATTGCAGAAAAAGCTGCCAATGAATTGGCTTTTAAATATAGTGGTCTCAACATTGTTGGAACCAACGACGGTTATTTTAACAAAGAAAACGATGAAAGTTGTTCTGTAATAGATAAAATTAATGCTTCTAATGCAGATATAGTTTATGTTTGTCTAGGTGCACCAACTCAAGAAATATGGGCAAGTAAGAATAAGAATAATTTCAAAAATGCTAAAATAGTAGCATGTCTAGGTGGTAGCCTTGATATTTATTCAAAAACTTCAAAGAGAGCCCCATCGTTTTTTATAAAAACAAACACCGAATGGTTATATAGACTTATAAAGGAACCATGGCGCCTAAAGCGCATGATGTCACTACCAAAATACATTGTAGAGACTAGAAAATTTGCAAAAAGTAAATGAAATTTAACAGGAGAATGTTATGAGATACGCAGGAAATGATTACGTTAACCTTCTAACTTATGGTGGACAAAAACCATTCTTTTCTGAGTTAATGGGACCAATCATTGGTCTTGCTGATGAATGGCGAGCTCAAGGAGCAACAGAAGACTTAATAAACCTTACTGGATTTGCATTTGATTACGTGCAGAACTACAGATTAGGTAATTTTGAAGCAATAAACATGTATGATGAAGTAGTTATCCGTGACGATGCTGAATATAAGATATTTAAAGATGGTTATGGTAGAACAATGAAGATTGCTAAATCTACCGCAACCATTCCCCTTCCAATGGATTATCCTGTTGAAACTATGGATGACTGGCTAAAAATCAAGCACATGTTCGAGTACTCTGAAGAAAGAGTTACAGATGCAATGCTTGAAGAAGCAATTGCAAAGCAAAAACTTGGATTTTTAATTAGATGCGAAATTTTTGGCGGATTTGATATTTTGCGTGAGTTGATGGGTGAAGAAAACTGCTGTATTTCTTTTTATGAAGATGAGGAGCTTTGCTTCGATATTTTGAATACAATATCAGAAACAAACGTTAAAATGTTAAAGAAAATAACCAGCAGAATTCACATTGATCAATTATCAATTCATGAAGATATGGCTGGAAAAACTGGTCCGTTGATAGGTCCAAATCTAGTTGAAAAGTTCCTAAAGCCATATTACTTAGCATCTTGGGACATTGTTCGTAATGCTGGAACAAAATTATTTGTCCAAGATAGTGATGGTGATATGAAACCTCTTATTGACACATTCATTGAGTGTGGAGTTAATGTAATCTACCCTTGTGAACCTAATGGCGGAATGGATATCGTTGAATTAAGAAAGAAATATGGCCACAAAATTGCATTTGCTGGCGGTATTGATAAATTTGTTCTTAAGAAAACAAAGAAAGATATCGAAGCTGAAGTTGACTACAAAATGCAAGACATCATGATGGATGGCGGTATCATTTATGGACTCGATCATAGAATACCAAACGGAACACCACTAGAAAACTACATTCACTATGTTAACTATGCTAGACAAAAGCTAGGTCTTGAACCTTATGAAAAAGCAGAAAAAGGTTGGGGCCGTATGGCACTTTAATCCAAATATATAAAAGTCATAAATTGGCATGAAAATGCTATTATTTATGGCTTTTTTGTTATTATTTAATTGTTTGAAGTCTTTACAAAATGGCGTGTATGATATATAATTATAAAAGTATTTTTATGTAAAGAGGTTATTCACTTGAAAAGAAAAGTATTGATTATCGGCGACAGTTATATGAATCTTCAAATGAGTGTTCCCGGAGCAGTTCAAACATTTGGAAAGACACTTGGAAACATGTATAGTCTATACCCTTCAGGAGATGCAGCTATTTCAGCTATTTCAGCTTCAAAAAATGGTGCTGATTGTGTTTTCCTTACAAAACTAGGTGATGACTTTTATGGTGAAAGAATATTTGATTTTTTTAGGACCTGTGAACTTAGTACATCAAACATAAAATTAACAAAAGAATATCAGACAGGTGTTGAATTCACTGCTTTTGACGGAATTCACAAAACAAGTTATGTTGCCAAGGGTGCCAATGCTACCCTTACTAAATCTGATATTGACGATGCTTTCTCAACAATGCCAGATTTATTCTTGATTCCTCACGATTATTTGGTATTCAATCAGAATTTAGATACACCACAAAATCAAAGCAACTTCACAGACTCAAGAATAGATTTGCAAATAGGCAATGTTAATAGTTACAACCAAGTAAATCAAGTGCAAACATCAAGACCTGAAAATATAGCGGTTTATGCCATAAATAAAGCTTTGTCATTAGGAATTGATATGTGTGTTGAATATACAGATACCACTGCATTATTACCTCTAGACAAAATTGAAAAAGGTTTGAAGATTGTAGTGATAAAAGATGAAATGATAAAGAAAATCACAGGCACTACCCCTTCCACAATCGAAAAAACGCTCAGTGCTCTAATTTCGTTCTCTTCAAAAGTCAAATCGAAATATTATATAATTCAAAAAGGCAATGATACATCATTTATTTATGATGGAACCCATTTCGAAATAGCACAATTGCCTCCAATTATTAATACTTTGTCGCATCAAAACAACAAATCAATGCGCGATTCGTACATTGGAGCAATGATAGCAGAATACAACAATACACATGATATTTTAAAGGCTTGCAAATATGCACAATGCGTTAGCGCTTTAACTACTGCAAATGTAGGTTCTATCGATTACATTCCAAGTCGTAGAACTGTAACAAGATTTTTGAAAGAAAAATGTGGAATGAATGTCGAGGACTTATAATCACACATGGCTTATTTAAAAATATTAGGCGTTGACTTTGGCGCCGCAAGAACTGGACTTGCCAAATCAGATGATTTGTTCATGTTTAGTGTTGGCCTAGGCAATATTAAGAGCTATAACGTAGAAAAAGCTGCTCAAGACGTTGCAGCCAAGGCAAATGAAATAAATGCCGACATAGTTGTCGTTGGAAAACCAATTAACATGGATGGCTCTTGTGGAGAAAAAGCTCAAAATGCAATTAAGTTTGGAGAAATGATTTCTCAATACACTAATGCCAAGATAGATTATTTTGATGAGAGACTAACAACAGTCATGGCACATCAAATTCTAGGCGATTCAGGAATAAAGGCTAAAAATCGCAAGAATGTTGTAGACTCATTATCCGCAGAGATTATTCTCCAAGGATATATGGATATGATTAAAAATAAAAATAACAATATATAAAAAGGATTATTTAAGATGGAACAATCAGCAAAAACAATGGAAAAAATTGTCGCTTTAAGTAAGAATCGTGGTTTCGTATTCGCTGGTTCAGAAATTTATGGCGGCTTAGCTAACACTTGGGACTATGGTCCTCTCGGTGTTGAAATGAAAAATAACATCAAAAAAGCTTGGTGGAAAAAATTCGTTCAAGAAAACCCATACAACGTAGGTCTTGACGCCGCAATTCTCATGAACCCACAAACTTGGGTAGCATCAGGTCACCTTGGAGGTTTCTCAGATCCTTTAATGGACTGTCGTGAATGCAAAGAACGTTTCCGTGCTGATAAACTTATCGAAGATTATTGCGCAGCTAATACTATTACTCTTTCAAAGCCAATTGACGCTTTTTCACAAGCAGAAATGAAGCAATTTGTTGAAGATAATAATATTCCTTGTCCTTCTTGTGGCAAACACAATTTCACAGATATTCGTCAGTTCAACCTAATGTTCAAGACATTCCAAGGCGTAACAGAAGATGCTAAAAACACTGTATATCTTAGACCAGAAACAGCTCAAGGTATCTTTGTAAACTTTCCTAATGTACAAAGAACAACTCGTAAAAAACTCCCATTTGGTATTGGCCAAATTGGTAAATCATTTAGAAACGAAATTACTCCAGGAAATTTCATCTTCCGTGTACGTGAACTCGAACAGATGGAACTTGAATTCTTCTGTAAACCAGATACAGACCTGGACTAGTTCCAATACTGGCGTTCATTCTGTAAGAACTGGCTTTTAAGTCTCGGTATGACAGAAGAACATTTACGTCTACGTGACCATGACAAAGATGAACTTTGCTTCTATTCAAAAGCAACAACAGACTTTGAATTTCTCTTCCCATTCGGTTGGGGCGAACTTTGGGGCGTTGCAGATAGAACAAATTATGATCTCACTCAACATCAGACTGTATCAGGAAAAGATTTATCATACTTTGATCCAGATACTAATGAAAGATACATTCCTTACGTTATTGAACCATCTCTCGGTGTTGAACGTTCATTCCTTGCATTTTTGTGCGATGCTTATGATGAAGAAACAATTGGCGAAGGCGATGTAAGAACAGTATTGCACCTACATCCAGCACTTGCTCCTTTCAAAGCAGCAGTTCTTCCACTTTCAAAGAAACTCAGCGAAAAAGCAACAGAAATCTATACTCAACTTTCTAAATATTTCCCAGTTGACTATGATGAAGCTGGTTCAATTGGTAAACGTTACCGTCGTGAAGATGAAATTGGTACACCATACTGTATCACAGTAGACTTCCAAACAGTAGGCGATGACAACACACCAGCAGATAATTGTGTCACAATCAGAAATAGAGATACTATGGAACAAGAAAGAATTAGCATTGATAGCTTAGTAAGTTATTTACAAGAAAAAATGGAGTTCTAATATATAAAAAGCCTAGGTGCAGTGCTATACTGCATCTAGGTAAATATATTTTACTGTAATTCCTGACTATTTTTAAGGTTGTTTTGTCTAAACTTTATTAAAATTAACTTGACAACGCCATTTTATTATGGTAGTATTATCAAGCGTTCAAAAAACGGGCCATTAGCTCAGTTGGTTAGAGCAACCGGCTCATAACCGGTTGGTCTGGGGTTCGAGTCCCTAATGGCCCACCAACAATTAAATCAAACAATTATAGGGGTATAGCTCAGCTGGTAGAGTACCGGTCTCCAAAACCGTGGGTCGTGAGTTCGAATCTTTCTGCCCCTGCCAATAACGACTGCATTGCAGTCGTTTTTCTTTTCTTTACTATTCCCTTCATTTGTGTTATAATAATTTAAAAATATGAAGGTTTATTTATGACTGATTTTCAACAAAAGGTTTATTCGATTGTAAAACTTATACCTCAAGGAAAAGTCACAACATATTCAGCTATAGCAAAGGCAATTGGTAGTATAAACTATTCAAGAGCTGTTGGTAATGCGCTTCACAAAAACCAAAATCCAAATGCCATTCCATGTTATAGAGTTGTTAATTCAAAAGGTAAAGTATCAAGTAATTTCGCTTTTGGTGGTAAAGAATCGCAAATCGAATTACTTACAAAGGATTGCATTGTAGTTTCAAACGGTTACGTAAATTTAAAAAAATATTTTTGGAATCCATGTGATTCGCATTTATTCTAATGGAGGTTTTTATTATGGCAAACAAAGAAAGAGTTAAGCTTGCAGGCAAAAACGTAGGCTCTGCTATGACATTACTTGGGAAAACAATAGTTCGCACAGCATATGATGTTAGTGATAGACTCAAAAAATGGGCAAATGATGAACCAATTGTCACTGACGAAAAGGACACCAATGTTTTCAACGATGGAAGTTGGGACAAAACTAGTAAAGCCTTAGAATCCGCCTTTTCAGAACTTGGCAAAGCTATAATCAATAAAGATTAATGTATTATACGTCAAAAAACAGTGTTATTTTTTGGTTATTTCAACCATCAATAACTTGTTGATTATTTGACAAAATAGTGTTAAATTTTATATATCCAATTTTATATTGGCAAGAAAGGCAAAAACATGAAAAGACTCATTTCTTTTATCTTGATGCTCACTTTCCTCTTGATTGCCGTTTCATGTGGAAACACACCTAACGATGCAACAACAGAAAACAATGCATCAACCGCAGTAACAACAGAAGCTACTACTTCAACAGAAGCTACTACTGTTACTACAGAAGCTACAACTACAACTCAAGAAATTATCAAAGGCACAGAATTTGATGAAGACAATATCGTTTTCTCATTCGGAGCAATAAGCGACGTGCACATTGCCAATAACAATGACAATGATGAAGCTTCACAAAAGTTTTTAAGTGCTTTAAAACAGCTAAAAGAAAAAGCTGCTGAACAAGATAAAGATGGCATTGATGCCATCTTCACTGCTGGTGACCTTATTGATACTCGTCAGATAGTTCAAATGCAGCAGTATAAGAAAATATACGAATCTGTTTTTGATGTAACAGAAGTTCCAAACCTCTATTGTCTTGGCCATTATCATGATGATAACTGGACTTCAGCAGCAAATAACCCTGATAGAAACAATTTCATTACAGTATTTGGTGAAAACTTCTATTTGAATGAAGTTGAGCCAGATAGAGTAAAAACTGGTAATAGACATAGTGCAGTAACTGCTGACGATGGTACAGTATACCACGTTATCGCGCTTGAACCTATAGCTATCGGCCCTAACCAAGATAATACTGCTAAGACTGGTTATACTATCTATTCAAATGAAACAAAAACATGGCTTGACCAAACATTGAAGACAATTACTGAAGAAAACCCGGATCAATATGTATTCATTCTCAACCATGCGATGATTTATGACACAGTATACGGTAGTGACCTTGGAACATATTGGTATACAGAAGATTTAACAAGTATCCTTTCAAAATATCCACAAGTAGTAACGTTTAGTGGACATTTGCACTTCCCACTAAATGACCCAAGAAGCGTTATGCAGGGCGCATTTACTTCATTCGGCACTGGCGCTGTTAGATACATGGCTATTGAAAATGGCGGTTATCAAGACATGGCTGGCAAAACTACCATGAATGATAGATATGAGTTCTCTCAGGGACTTCTTATCCAACTTGATGTAAATGGTAACTTAAGAGCCACACGAATGGATTTTTACAATAAGAGTACAATTGGTGACCCGTGGATTATTTCACATCCTACAGAAGATAACTCTCACCTCTTAAAATATTCACGTTCAGGAAGATCAGAAACAAACACAGCCCCAGAAATAAAATCAATGACAATTGAGCAGGCTCCTGCTAAAGGCGGTATTTCTTGCACTCTAGCATTTACTGGTGTCGATGATGAATTTGTTCATGACTACACAATCGTCCTTTATAGAAATGGCGTTCAAAGACGTGAATTTAAGATTCTTGCAGACTTCTACAAACACCCAAAAACTTCTGATATGAAAGCTGAATGGAAACAATTGCTCGGCGTTCTTTCAACCAACTATGAATATAAGGTTACAGTAATTGCAAAAGACTCATGGGGTCTTGTGAGTGAAATGAAAGAAATTACATTCACTCCTGAAAACATAGATGTTCCTGACACTCCTTCAGAATTACCACCAACACCTTATGTTGACTTTGATTTTAATGCCAATGGCATTGTAGATACACAAGGACATGTAACAATAGTTTCAAATAGCGGTGCTGTTCAAGAAAAGTCAGTTACACACAACGGTACAACAACAAAAAAATATGCATTGCTTACAAAAGCTGCTGCAGCAACATGTATTTTCAATGAGCTTGATACTCGTGAGAAATTCACAGCATTTGCTGAAAATGGTTTCTCTGTTGAAGCATTCTTCTCTATCCCAGCAGGTTCAGCTGTACAAGGAATTGTATGCGGAACAGAAGCTGGTGGTTGGGGTCTCGCAATTGCGGCAACTGGTACACCTTATTTCATTACAGGTAGTGGTGTTGACTCTGGAACAAACACTTATAACACAAGCACATACGCAACAACAGTTGTTGATAAAGATCAATTAATGCACGTAGTTTGCGTATTTGATTATGCCAATAGAATGGAAAGAATTTATGTAAACGGACTTCTTGAAAGTGAAACAACACTAAGAGAAAACTATCACAATGGTAAAGATGCTGCTTACAATATGTTCTGTCTTGGTGCAGACATAGGTCCAGCTGGAACTCCAAAAGACTTCTATTCAAGCAACATGACAATGGTTGATGCAAAAATTTATAATTCTGCTTTGACAGCAAATCAAGTCGCAGGCGCTTATACAACTTCTGTAAGCGATTTATCTAAATAATTAAAGAATAGTTAGAAAGGCTCCGAACTAAAGGAGCCTTTTTCTAGTTATTTTACACAAATTCTCACGTACGCTTTATTGCATTTCTTCCAAACTTCAAAAAAATGTATTGATATTCGTCTAGTATCCATATATAATGATGATAACTTGCTTAACAAGTATTTTATAATAATTTTTAGGAGAGATTATTAAAATGAAAAAAGTTCTATTAATTGCTGTAGCCCTTGTACTAGTTTGCATTTGCATCGTATCATGTGGCGGCAACAACGAAAACACAACTGAAGCTACTACTGAAGCTACCACAGTTGTAACAACTGAAGCTACTACTGAAGCTACTACTGAGGCTACAACAGAA
>JAKSVJ010000269.1 GCA_024408015.1 Clostridia bacterium | reverse complement strand
TGACCCGTCTTGAGGCCAAATCAGGTGATGAAGTCCATTCAAACCAACTGGTTACAATAATTACTGATGGACTTGAGAACTCATCAAAAGAGTATGACGCAAAAAGCATAAAGAGTTTGATAGAGCGTCTTACAAAGAAGGGCTGGTCATTCTCATATATGGGAACGAGCCACGATGTCAAATCAGTAGCGGACTTGCTGTCAATTTCCAACTCATTCTCTTTCTCAAATGACAACTCTGGTGCTCAGACAATGTTTGAAGTGACAGGCAAGGCGTATAGCAGGGCGTTTGATGATATAAATGTTTGTTGCTGTTGCTCTGAACCTATGCCAGAGAGTGAGATACTTGAGAATAAGAAACGCAGGGCTAAGAATTTTTTAGGAGTGTAAGTAAAGTAGAAAAATAAATAAGTCAATATTATGGAACAGAAGAATTGTAAAATAAAAGTTGTATGTTTTAAGGACATGTATAACTATGACCGTGTGAAAATTGAGGGTGTTGATGAATTGTCTGGTCTTGTAGGTAATTTTGTGCATAATGAGAAGGATGAGCAGAATAATAGGTTAGTCTCTTTCAGAGAAGACGGATTGTATGTTCTGTATTCTACCATTACACAGAAATATAGGTTTTTTCTAAGGGATGATTATGTTCAGGTTGATGATTCAGATATGGATTTTAGAGATAGTAATTCACTGTTGAATGATGGTTATTTTAAATCTAGGTATTCAAGATATTGGTTCGGGTTTGGAACTGGATTTGACGGGCATTTCTCTACAATGTGTTGGATGGTTCAGCCTGACGGGTGCTATTACAGAGACAGTGACGGCTTTGGTGGTGAGGACCAGGAGGAATTGAATGCGTATTTCTTGATAGATGATGACTTTAATGTAATATTACCGTGTTCAGATTTAGACTACAAATCTCAAATGTCTGAAATTGCTGAGCTGGTTAGGAGTCTGGCTTTACGTTATCGCCTGAAACCGTATCTTAGTTGTGCGGCAGGGAAGGGGATGCCAAAGCCTGAGTCTTGGCGTCAATTAAATAATATTAGTTTTGAATGGCAACATAAAGAGCAACCCAATCAGTATCTTACTGTATCGGCAATGGCTATGATTACCGCTATGCGAAGTGCGACTGATAATGACGTGCTTTCATATTGGATGACTTTTCTTGATGAAATGATATGCAGGTATGGTGTGGATACTTTTGACATACCAGCAAAAGAGACGGCTGTTTTGCTATATAACAGATGTTTGTGTGAGAATGGCGGTTTTTGGTTCCAACCACATAGAGATTTGGACAGAAAAGGTAAGTTGTTTGAAGTAACATACGTGCTTTTCAGTTGTGTTGAACGCAAATTTAGCAGACTCAGCGAAGATAAAGCCATCACATTGAGCACGCTGCATTCAATATTTGTAACTATAATAGATACGAGTAAACCAGTCTATTTTGACTGAATGTGCAATTGTCGTGGTAGGAACACTATAAAGTTTTTTAGATACATCCTTGCTTGCAACAATAACTTTATGTAAATTTGGAAAATTAAAAATTGAATGGTATGACTAAAGAAGAGTTGCTTGCAAGATTGCAGGATATAGAATGGGATGATTTTGAAGCAAAGGCAGCAGAGAATGATCTGCCACACAATATTTGGGCCCCCGTTAGTGCCTTCATCAA
>JAKSVJ010000268.1 GCA_024408015.1 Clostridia bacterium | reverse complement strand
TATTTTCATCATTTAATATATACTTATTTTCCATGCTTAACCTCATCCTCTAAATGCAATTGCTGACAATCCGTAATTATACAAAGCTTTAGTTAGTTTTGCATTAACATCGTCGCCTGTTTGTTTTGAATATACGTATGATTTAACTGAATATGTCACAGTTTGAATTACATCACCATCATATTCAAGTTCAAATGTGTATACTCTATCAAAGTCAAATGCACTTATTTCATTGGAAAAAGCAATTGACGCACTTTCATTTATATCAACATAATTTCCATTAACTTTAATTGCAGTTTTGCTCATATCATCTGTTACAAATCTTACATACAATGTATTTACGAAGTCGTGACTAACACCTGCTGCTGTGATTTTCACATTATCATTTGTTGATTTTGTGTTTGTCATATCAGTTGAAGATACATTTGTAAATGTAGTTGCATTAACATCCCAATCGCTATTTACAAGGTTTTCAACATTTCTTCCAGTATATTCTTGTGCAGCCGCTCCGTAAGCCAACATATCTGCAATCAATTGTTGCATGTGAGGGTTGCTTTCATATTCTGATAATTCTTTAACCCTATTGCAATAATCCTTGATTGAATAATTACTCTTTCCACCAATAACAATACCATCATATTTAAAAATGGCAGTAATTCCATCGTTCATATATTCAGGAGAAATTCCATAATATGTAAAGCTATATTTAGATTCCCCAGCATCTACAAGAACACCAGAAACATCACTTGTTGTATATCCGTCAAGAACAAAGTCAACGGATACTTTTGCAGGATCAAGTGAAGGAATTCTAGCATAATAGTTCATGCTAATATTTGTTCCAAGAGACATGTCAGCACTACTAAATGGTTTTGCGTCAGCATTACAAATATCACATTTACCATCGCAATCTTGGTCTATATGAGTATCGATAGCTCTATTACCAAAATATGTGTTAAAATATGTTTCATTTGTCTTGCTTGTCAATGTCATTCCATTACAACCAATAATTTTTGTTCCGCTTGGGGTGAGTGTACCTGCTGACTGTGGACAATCAAGTACACTTGAAGTTATAACAATTGTTCTTAAATTTGTACAACCAGTAAAAGCGCTTGCACCAACTAAAGTCAAACTGCTAGGCAACAACATTGTTGTCAAAGAAGAGCAACCATCAAATGCATTATCTTTGATGCTAGTTATGCTTAATGGTAACTCTAAAGTTGTCAAATTTGAACAATTTTGAAAGGCATAATTGTTTATTGTGCTAAGCGATGAGTCTTCTTCAAAATATACTTCTTTTAAATTCAAGTGACCATCGAAAACCTTTTGACCTATTGAAGTAATTCCACTTGAAATAACAACGGTTTCAATGTCATTCTTGTATGAGACCCAAGGAATTCTATTAACACTCGTGTTATTTGGAATTTCACCATCACCGGTAATTGTTAGTGTTCCATCCGAATAATTCCATGAATAGCCCCACCTAGTTGTTCCGCCATCTTCTACAGCATTAATAGTCATAGGTATTGATAATACAAATGACAAAGCCAAAATAAATATTAAAACTTTTGTTTTCATAGGCTTTTCCTCTCGTTTTTTATTGCGATTTTTTGATTATTATGTTACTATAAAGTTTGGAATTGAGGTTAATTATGATTGATCTTAAAAAAAAAAAAAAAAGTATGATA
>JAKSVJ010000267.1 GCA_024408015.1 Clostridia bacterium | reverse complement strand
AACATCCTCAAAAAGAGTTAATTGTTGATTATCTTTCATTTTTAGTTTACCGAAGCAAATATGGATTTGTCTGATTGGCATATCGGCAATATTTGCCCAATAAACATCCATAACTGCATCCAAGAGTTTTTCGGTATCATCGGTTGCACCAAGAAGTGACATTTGACGTCCAAAACCACCAGTACCTTTTGAATAACCGATAAATAATTTTACTACACCTGTCAATTTGCCTTCATTTCTTAGCCTCAAAGCTAAATCATCGACCATTTCTTTGATTAAAAGTGGCGCTTCATCTTTACTATAATCTCTAAATAATGTTTGTCCGATGGCATAACTTTGCTCTTTTGGAACATATTCCTCGTGCATATCCGCTTCATCAATACCATTTGCTTGGTCAATGAGCTGCTCGCCAATAATTCCAAGTTTAGATTTTATGAATTCACGGTTGGAAAATGCTAATTCTTGGACTGTGAAAATGCCATAAGAATTTAATCGTTTTTCCAATCTCGGTCCGATACCCCAAATTTTGCTTAGCGGAGTGATTGGCCAAAGCTTAGTTGGAACATCCTCAGTTCTTATTGTAGCAATACCGTTTTTCTCGTGTTTTGCGTATAAATCGAGCGCGACTTTTGCTAAAAACAAGTTATCTCCAATGCCTCCGGTCGCTGTTAAACCGGTTTGCTCATTAATAGCGGCAATGACCATTTCAACTAATTCCATTGGGGTTTTGTGGTAATAATTGAGATAAGAAGTCATGTCAATAAAGGCTTCATCAATTGAATAAACATGTATATCTTCACGAGCAAAATAACGAAGAATAATTGAAACAACTTCGCTACTTTTTTCGATGTATCTCGCCATTCTTGGGGTGGCGTAAATGTATTTGTATTTCTTTGGAAGTTCTTTGATTCTACATCTAGAAGGTATTCCAAGCGATTTCAAATATGGAGAAACTGAAAGAACAATAGTGTTCTGACTTCTATTAATATCAGCGACAACTAAAGGTGTTTTAAAAGGATCTAAACCTCTATCAATACACTCAACAAAGGAGTAGAAAGCCTTCAAGTCAATAACTGCTATATCGCGATGTTTTTCCATACAAATAATTGTATCTCATATTGATATAAAACTCTTAATGTTTTAAAGTAAATCGTATGAAAAAAATTGGAATGATTGTAGCAATCGAAACTGACTCAGTTTTTTCTCAATATGGAGAATTAGAAAAACTCCCATGCCCACAAGGATATGAATTGTTTTATTTAAAAACTGATAATAAGGAATTATATATTTTACACTCAGGAATGGGTGAAGTCGCTGCCTCAGCCGGCACGCAATTTTTGATTGATAAGTGCAATATTGAGTTGCTCGTTAATTTTGGTGTCGTCGGTGGACTCACCGAAGAAATGAAGAAACAAAAAATATGCGTCGTTGAAAAAGTGGTACATTATCGTTATGACGTTTCTGAATTCCTACCACTAGAAGTTGGGCAAGTTCCTGGGCACGATAATTATCAAATTCCACTGAATCAAGATTTGGTGAAAAAAGCACTTGAAATCAACCCTGATTTGAAACCTGCAATCTGTGCTTCTGGAGATAAATTTGTTTCCTCAAAAGAAGAAAAAACATATATCTATAGATCGTTCGGAGCAAACATTTGTGACATGGAATCAATCGGAATTGCTCTAACTTGTGAA
>JAKSVJ010000266.1 GCA_024408015.1 Clostridia bacterium | reverse complement strand
AGAATATTGAGTTTAACTGCTTCAGATGTCTTTTCAGCATATGGTCTTGAACCAACAAGAATGTTAAGTTGTTCACCAGTTATACCATCAGCTAATGAACGTCTCATTTGGTCTCCAGCAAGATGTGGTAGCAAATCATCGATGTAGAAAATTGGATCATTTTCATCTTCACCAACACAGAAATCAATTGTTTCACCATTTGATTTTGTAACAACACCGTGCAAAGCAAGTGGTATTGTTGTCCACTGATATTTCTTGATACCACCATAATAATGCGTCTTAAGGTAACACATACCATCGGCTTCGTAAACAGGATGCTGTTTTAAGTCTGTTCTTGGAGAATCAATGTGAGCTGCGCTAATATATACACCTTTATCCAAACTTTCAGAACCTATAACAAAAGCAACAAGTGATTTACCATGATTATTATAATAGTATTTGCCACCTTTTTTAGTTTTTGTTCCAAAACTATATGGTTTAAATCCAGCGTCTTCAAGAAGAGCTATACCAGCTTTTACACATTCTCTTTCAGTTTTACCATTGTCAAGGTACTTTTTGTAATCTTCACAATAAGCATATGCTGCCTCAATTTCCTTTTCACTGCATTTTTCAAAAGCATTTGCTGCTTTATACATGAGCTTTTCGGAAAGTTCAGCGGCAGTAGTCTTTTTTGTCTCGTTTGCCATTTTTTGTTCCTCGCTTTATTTATCGTATTTTATTTTTAAAAATTCATAAGCGCTAGTAACTTTATTTAAATAATTTTTCGCGCTTTCTGATGGAATATTTTCGTATATAAGTGTTTTTCCATCAAGTGTATATTGCCCTGTCGTATCACATAATAAGTTCAACACATTTGTGATACCCCAGTTATATGCAACTATTATTTCATTAACATTTTCAAAGCTCTTACTTAGTCTGTACAAATAATAAGTTCCGCACAATACATTAGAATCCGGATCAAAAAGTATAGACTCATCTTTATCCGCGAATTCTCTAACGCGCATTTTGATATCTCCATTATAAGTTTCTGGTCTTATTTGCATAAGTCCTTTTGCTACTCCAGAATCAGCTTGAGAATTATAAGAGCTCTCAACGCTAATTATGGCTAACACCAACAATGGATCCACATCATATCGCGAAACATGATTAGGACACGTTAAATTGCCCGAAATCGTGTGCATTAAGCACAGTTCATATGCCTCAGCTTCAGTTAAGACAGCTGGTTTGATCGTATGATTATCTGTGGATGAAGCATTTTCACTTGTGCTAGTTTCAACAGGTGGTGTTTTATCATCGTTACCAACTACAATAACAACAATCAAAACAACACACAATACCGCAAAGATAAGTGCAAGTATTTTCCAAGTTCGGTTTAGGTTTTGGCTTCCCACTTGTGTTTTACTCCCCTATGATTTTTGACAATTCCTTGAAATTTGCCTCAAGAACACCCAAGGAACTATTATTTTCAATAATGTAATTGCATTTGTCTATATAAAATTGCTTGTCTTTTTGAGACATTATTCTAATGCGAGCTTCCTCAATATCTAAATTATCTCTTTGAGATACTCTATATGCTCTGATGTCATCATCAGCAACAATTCCAATAGTTATATCACAATATTTTTCAAGTCCTGCTTCAAATAATAAAGGAGCATCTATGACGATATTTTCTTGTAAATGTTCGGAAATCTTTGAC
>JAKSVJ010000265.1 GCA_024408015.1 Clostridia bacterium | reverse complement strand
TCTGAGAAATCATGGTAAAGAAGGTTCTTCCTGTTGATTGAAGAATTCTTTCGAAAATAAACTGAGCAAACATACCAAAAGAAAAGATCATAACAAGGCTTAAGTACTCTACCCCATAATTGAAAATTTCTACTTGGTCTGCACTCGTCTGCATATGATAGAACGGCTTAACTGCAAACAAGCCAAGCAAAGCAACTACGACATAGCTAATAACATATACAAAAATACCATTTTTCGCTGTTACATTCGCTTTTTCCTGATTTTTTTCACCAAGCGCTCTTGATATCAAGGCATTGACACCTACACCGGTTCCGGCACCGATTGCGATCATTAATGATTGTAGTGGGAAAGCCAGGGAAACAGCCGTTAATGCTGCCTCTGAAATTCGTGATACGAAAATACTGTCTACAATATTGTATAAAGCCTGAACCAACATAGAAATCATCATTGGTAATGACATATTTATTAAAAGCTTGCCTTCTGGCATAACGCCCATTTTGTTTTCTGTTTGTGGTGTCTTAACTGATTCTGACATTTTTTCTCCTTAGTAAGTCAACAATAACTTCACTCTATAAATCATAACTACTATTTACTCAAAACAAGTGAATTTTACTATGAAAAAAAAGTCTTGTAAATTGACAACTTATACAAAATACATGAAAACAAGCGTTTTGTTTTGTATACATTCAGAAACAATGAAGTATCATCAGCACATCTCCTAATGCAAGGAATAACCCACTTGCAATATAGGCGCCCATTCTTTGACCATAACCAAAATGGTAGCCAACTAATAGTCCTGCCAGAACGCCTAATACTGCAAGAACAAAACAAACAACCATAACTGGGATAAACGGCAAGTCAACGATTCCAATAGAAAAACCAATTAAAAAGGTTATTAATCCGGTTTTTAATGAATTTTGAAGGACTAACCTATGAAGCTCCTTCTCATCCATTCTTCGTTCTTCTATAGTTATATTCTGAAATCCATGTCGAAACATTTTAAACGCAAGGGCGCTAAATAATAGAATACATAAAAATCCATTCACAAAAGAATTCGCATGGGTAGCTTCTAACTGTAATAACTTTGCGGAACAAACCTTCCCACCAGAAAGTACCAGGATTTGCCAGGTTGCAAATACCAACACTGCGATATAGGGTTGAATTCGATTAAAACGCCCCAACAACGCCCCCTTGCAGGTTGAATATCCATAGACTCCAAGAGCAAGGCCAATTGCAATAAAGATTGTCATTGCAAACTTCATAACATCACCTTCTTATTTTACAGCACCAGTTCTAATTACAAATTTTACTTTTCCTTCTTTTCCATCAGCAAGTTTTGTGAAGGACTGATAATTATTACCAGCTTCAATAACTGCTTCAATTCGATCAATGGCTTTTGTTGCATTGCCATCTAAACTACTAGTTAATCTTTCAATGCCTTCTTCATTAAACTGAACCATTCCATCATGTAATTCACCAGCTCCAGCGTCTAAAGCGTTGACACCAGTTAACAAGGTATTAGAACCTTCTAACAGACGAGAACTACCACTTGTTAATGCTCCAGAATTTGAAGCAAGAGTATTTGCACCACCCTGTGCTGTGGCAACGCCTGCATCTAAGGTCTGAGCTCCTGCTGCTAACTGAGCCGCTCCCTGCTGTAATTCTGTTAATTTTGATAAGTCCATCTGACCATTAATTGAATTTAAGACA
>JAKSVJ010000264.1 GCA_024408015.1 Clostridia bacterium | reverse complement strand
AAGTTGGTGGCATGAATGTTAAAGATTACGACATTAATAGTCGCAGAGAAAGTGTTGCCATGGTTCTTCAAAAGAATGAATTGTTCTCAGGAACAATCAAAGAGAACTTGAAATGGGGAAATGCAAACGCAACTGATGAAGAAATAGTTGAAGCATGCAAACTTGCTCAAGCAGATGAATTTATCGTTCTTAACCCAGAAGGTTATGATAAGATGATAGAGCAAGGTGGTACAAACGTATCTGGTGGTCAAAAGCAGAGACTATGTATTGCTAGAGCCCTTCTTAAAAAGCCAAAGATCTTAATTCTTGATGACTCAACAAGTGCTGTTGATACAAAGACAGACGCACAAATAAGACAAGGATTTAAATCATATATTCCTGAAACAACAAAGATTATTATCGCTCAAAGAGTATCATCTGTTATGGATGCTGACATTATCATCATTATGGATAATGGTAAAATTGAAAACATCGGTACTCATGATGAATTACTAAAATCTAGTGTTATTTATCGTGAAATCTATGAGCAACAGACTCGTGGAGGTGATAGTGATGAAAAATAAGATGCAAAAGAAAAAACTTGATACACATGTTTTATCAAGAGTATTAAAATTCTTATTCAAAGCTTATCCTGTAATGGTTCCAGTTGCTATAGTTTGTATTGTTTTTTCAGCTATTGTAACAGCTATTCCTGCGATTTTCCTTCAAAGAGTAACAGCCACAATCAATGAAAGTTTTGAAAGTGGTTTGACTTGGGAACTTGCAAAAGCACAAATTATCCCAAACGTTCTTTTACTTGTTGGTTTTTATGTTCTTGCAATTATTGCCGTTACATTTGAAACTCAGCTTGCAGCATTTATCACACAAGGATTTTTGAATAAGCTAAGACAACAGATGTTCTCTGGTATGCAGAACCTCCCAATTAAATACTTTGACACTCACAAGACTGGCGATATCATGAGTTACTATACAAATGATATTGATACATTAAGACAGCTTGTTAGCCAGTCTTTCCCAACACTCATCAGAGCCGGAATGATAGTTGCTACTGTATTTGTGATCATGTTCTACTATTCAGTATGGCTATCACTCGTTGTAATACTTGGTGTTATTGCCATGATTATTGTTTCAAAAGTATTTGGTGGTGGTAGTGCTAGATACTTTAGAATTCTTCAAGATGCCGTTGGTAAAGAAGAAGGCTATATTCAGGAAATGATGAATGGACAAAAAGTTGTTAAAGTATTCTGCCACGAAAAAGAATGCCAAGAAGAGTTTGATAAAGTAAACGAAAATCTTTATGAAAACAGCTATAGAGCAAATGCATATGCAAATATGCTAGCCCCACTCATTATGAACATTGGTAACATTCTTTATGTTATTGTTTGTATTGTTGGTTGTGTTCTTCTTGTATCAAAAGTATTTAATCCAAGCATTATGGCATTAACTGGTGGAAGCACTGTTATGGATGTAAGTATTATCGTTGCTTTCCTTGGTATGACAAAGCAGTTCACAGGTAATATTAACCAAGTTTCTCAACAAATAAACTCAATTACTATGGCTATGGCTGGTGCTGGAAGAATCTTTGCATTAATGGATGAACAACCAGAAGTTGACGATGGTTATGTTACACTTGTTAATTGCATTATTGATGAAAATGGCAAAATTACTGAAACAAAAGAGCATACAGGACATTGGGCTTGGAAACACCCACACC
>JAKSVJ010000263.1 GCA_024408015.1 Clostridia bacterium | reverse complement strand
CTTTGTCAGTGCATATAAAAGAATGTATTGGGATGTACCTGCAAGTACATTAACCCAAAATTTTCAATATGCATGTTCTGACAACAAGTTACACCCTACACAAGATAGAGTATTATCTTTATATGAAGGGTTGGTTATTCAGACAATTGCCCAATATCCATATTCTTTTGAGATAGATGGTAAAATTGTACCTGATGGGCTTATTAGAGATACTATAGGTGAAAGTGTTCCGCCACTTCTAACTGATAAAATTGTTAAACATTTAATTGAGATTTCAAATTCGTAAAATATTGAACTAAAAGAAATAACGTAACACCTTTGACTCGACTGAGTATCGGAATTAGCACTTCAAAAAACTCTTCGTCGCAGTCAGATCATCGGATGCTCACGCAACCTATGGGAGCGTGGACAAGGATGGTTGTAGACTGAAGAAGGCCGTGCTAAGCCTCGATACTGATAATTATCCCCCACGCTCCCTTTTTCAATTTTTGAGAAAGGGGGCTTTTATTATGCTTACGATATAAAGCCTCTATCATTTAAGAAATTCACTAATTCATTATACTTATGAATAGAGCCTATATCATAAACAACAAAATGAGTGTATCCTACAAAGGAACAACTGTTTTGACTCCTGAAGAAGTTGTAGCTGCAATGAACTACGCAAATACAGCCCTTAAGGAGTTGAGTGACACAACCATGCGCTTTGACATCAATATTTTTGAAACTCTTGGTATGAGAAATCTGAGTGGCATGATTGGCGAGTATTTTGCAAGAAGTGTCATGAAAATCTCGAAAGGAAAGTTAGAATCCAACTTGCATCAAGATGGATACCCAGACTTACTGCTTGTAGATACACCTAAAAAGAAAAAATACTTCGATACTCTTTACACAGTTAATGCAGGTAAGAGATACCCTATTGATAAAGAGCATTTTAGTCCTTTCAAATATGGTGGCATCGAGGTAAAGGCTACATGTGGAAGCACACCACCAGCCTCAAAAGTACCCAAACCTTTAATCGGAGAGCAGCGAGTCACTCTTGTTAATTCATTCGATTGGAAAGCTCATCATAGAACAACAAACCATCTCCTTGCGGTTCTTTGGGATTTCATTGATGGTTTACCTACTTATGTCGCAGCTTTCTATCAAGACAATTTGGAAATTGAAGATTGGGGCAAAATTGTTCAGCCAAGAGAAGGTGGTGGCAGAACAACAAGCGTATCAATTATGAACTCGCAAGGAGTCAAGAAGATGTGCAATAACTGGATTGCAATCTTGGATGATGAACCATATATCGATTTGTTGTCAAAAAGAAAATGGATAGGATATAGAGTCGACAATGGAAATCATAACCACCAGTAATTTTCTTGAAGAACATCTTATTAAGATTGACAAATGAATAGATACCCCCACTGATTTTCTGCTGATATGCCGATTATCAGTGGGTTTGTTGTTCCTTAATAGACCCACAAGAATCCAAATGCCTTCAGAATAACAGAATGATTTTTGAAAGTTTTTTGCTCAAAAACATTGTCGTTTGAATAATTTGAATATCTTTGCAGAAAATATTTTAAGATTATGAACAAAGAGCAAGATGTCAAAACGAACATCTTGGTTTCATAATCTTTTTTAGTTCACATTCCCTTTATACAATGCGCAGCTTGATGCTACTACGGGCAAGTACCGCGAGAACAAGGCGGCTCTCGATGACTATCTCCGCTCCCTGGCACGCAAGTACG
>JAKSVJ010000262.1 GCA_024408015.1 Clostridia bacterium | reverse complement strand
CATTATCCAGCTCGTTCACATTTTTTTTTTTTTTTTTACACCAATGTGGTCAACTTAAGCCTCAAACCCCTGTAAAATCAATGGTTTTGAGGTTTTCATTCTCGTTTTTTGCAAAAAACATCTTGACAAATACCTCCAAAAATGCGGTCGCTTCGCGACCAATCGATTAAGAGTATGTTTCGTTTCGCGGCGGGACAAATCTTAATCACATTTTTGGAGGTATGTCATATGAAAAGAATTGACATTTGTAAAAACATCATTCAATCCATCAAAGAGTATATCACAAATCCTGATAAACTTGAACCACACAAAGCTTCTAAGCATTTTACCAGACTTCGTAAGCTTACTATTTTCAATATAATTCACTATCTTCTCTTCTCGTCTAAAGCATCTATGTTTCAGAACCTTGCTTCTATACGCGATTTCCTTCCAGAAATTAACTTTCCAAAAGTCTCTAAACAAGCTCTTTCAAAAGCTCGACAGTTCATTAATCCTAGTCTCTTCAAAGAATTATTCTATCAGTCTGTCGACGGCTTTTACCATAACATTCCAACTCGTAAGCTCTGGAATGGCTATCACATCTTTGCTGTCGATGGATCTAAATTCGAATTACCTAATTCGAAATCTAACTTTGATTTCTTTGGCGAAATGTATGGTTATCCTGATCCAACTAGACGCTTCACTATGGGCCTTGCTTCCATAGTTTATGACGTGTTAGAAGATTATATTGTTCATGCGTCTTTTCACAGGTACCTTGCGTCTGAAAGAGCCGCTGCTATTGAGCATCTCAAACAACTCGAATCCTTAGATATATACAAAAATAGCATTGTTATCTTTGATCGTGGTTATTACTCAGAAGCTATGTTTCGCTACTGTGTTTCTAACAACCATCTTTGTCTTATGAGGCTTAAAGATAAAATAAATCTGTCAAAAAATTGCAATGGCGATTCGTTACATATACTTCCTGGTAATCCTAAACAGGGAACAGATGATGTCACAATCCGCGTGATTGAAGTTATTCTCGATGATGGTTCCAAGGAGTATCTTGCCACAAATCTATTCGATACTTCTATTACTGCCGATATGTTTAGAGAACTCTACTTCCTACGCTGGCCTGTTGAATTAAAGTATAAAGAATTAAAAAGCAGGTTACAAATTGAGGAATTCAACGGTGCAACAACCACCTCTGTTTTTCAGGAGTTCTATATCACCTTACTTCTTTCAAACCTTTCATCCTTGATAAAGAATCAAGCAGACGAAAGCATTGATAAGGAAATAAATTCAAAACCTCAAAACAAATATCGTTATCAAGCTAACAGAACATTTATCATTGGTAGATTGAAGAAAATGCTTCCTAGCTTACTTTTTAATCAAGCTGATTTTTCCATAATCGATCAAGTGCTAACTGAGGCAATCTGCTGTAGGTCTCAGATAATGCCTGGCAGAAAATACAAGCGTAAGAAAAATAAAGCCATCGGAAGAACTCACTTTAGAAACAAGAAATCTACCCTGTAGTATAGCCAACTAAATACCTTCGTTCTAAGCCTTATAGCTAAGGCTTATTAAAGTGCGTTCAAAATCACACCAACACATTACTTCTATCATCCTTGCTATTGTTATTTCATGCATTATTCCTTAAGTTGACGCTAAATTGACCACATTGGGGTCAGGCACCAATGTGATCACAGTTCTGATGAATGGAAAAAGATATGGTGGGCAGAGGATTATAATGAATCAC
>JAKSVJ010000261.1 GCA_024408015.1 Clostridia bacterium | reverse complement strand
CATTGCAAAAATGTTCAAAGGTTTCATGATAGAAAGTTACTTGCTTGATGGCAATCAAAAAATTGGAGATAATGCTGAATATGGTAAATCAGTTACTGATGCTTGTATCGGTTGGGAAACAACAGAAAAGCTAATACTTGATGTTGCTGATTCAGTTTCTAAACTATAATTTATGGCTGAACTAAAAAGAATTCTTAGCTACGCTAGACAAGCTATCGATGATTATTCGATGATTGAAGAAGGGGATAAAATTGCTGTAGGAGTTTCAGCTGGCAAAGACTCATTAACTTTGCTTTGTGCATTAGCGGACTTAAGACGTTTTTATCCTAAAAAATTTGAGTTGATAGCTATAACAATTGACATGCGATTTGAAAATATTGGAAAAGATAAAGCGGATTATTCTCAAATTGCTGAATTGTGCGAAAGATTACATGTGAAATACTATGTTGAGCCTTCAGATATTGCTCAAATAGTATTTGATATTAGAAAAGAGCCTAATCCTTGTTCATTGTGCGCAAAGTTAAGACGAGGAATATTAAATGATACTGCTAAAAAGCTCGGTTGTAACAAAGTGGCATTAGGTCATCATTTCGATGATTTAGTAGAAACATTCATGCTTAATTTGTTCTTCGAGGGCAGAATAGGCTGTTTTGCACCAGTAACTTATCTTGAAAGAAAAGATATAACTGTAATAAGACCTTTAATTTATGCACCTGAAAAAGACATAGTGTATTTTTCAAAAAATGTTAATCTTCCTGTGGTAGTAAGTGGATGTCCTGCTAATGAACATACAGAAAGAGAAGAAATGAAAAAACTATTGGCAAATCTCGAACGAGACAATAAAGGTTTAAGACACAGAATATTTGGCGCAATAAAAAAAGCCGGAGTAGACGGCTACAAAGAGTAAAATATATTTTTATACATACAAGAGGTAATTAAAATGGCATTTAAATTTACAGACAAGTATCTAAAAACATTTGTTTCAGATGCTGATTTGAAAGCAATTTCTGCTGATGTTGATGCAGCCGTTAAAACATTGGAAAATGGCACTGGCGCTGGCAATGATTTTTTGGGTTGGATTGATCTTCCTGTTAATTACGACAAGGATGAATTTGCACGCATTAAAGCTGCAGCGAAGAAGATTCAAGATACATGCGACGTGTTCATCGTAATAGGTATCGGTGGCTCTTATTTGGGAGCTAGAGCAGCTGTAGAATTTGTTAAAGGCAACAACTACAACGCACTTGCTAAGAAGACACCTGAAATCTATTTCATCGGTAATGACATTAGCTCATCTCATTTGAGTGATGTTTTGCAAATTTGCGAAGGCAAAGATGTTTGTGTTAACGTTATTTCTAAATCAGGAACAACAACAGAGCCAGCAATTGCATTTAGAGTATTTAGAGATCTTCTTGTTAAGAAGTATGGTGAAGGTGCAAAAGATAGAATTTTTGCAACAACAGACTCTTGTAAGGGTGCTTTAAGAGGACAGGTTGAACAACTTGGATATGAAAGCTTTATCATTCCTGATAATGTTGGCGGTAGATTCTCGGTTCTTACAGCAGTAGGACTTCTTCCAATTGCTGTTGCTGGTATTGATATAGATGCTATGATGAGTGGCGCTGCAAAGGCAAGAGAAGAACTAGCCGGTGGTGATGTTATGACAAATGATTGTTATAAATATGCTGCTATTAGAAACATCCTTTATCGTCGTGGAAAGAGCGTTGAAATGCTTGTGGCTAACGATCCAGCTCTTACAATGACATGTGAATGGT
>JAKSVJ010000260.1 GCA_024408015.1 Clostridia bacterium | reverse complement strand
AAAGGATCTTGATTGGATTTTTGAGAATTGTAATGTTGTTTCAAATCATCTTGCTAACAATGACCAAACAAAAGGCATGATTACAAAGAAACAATTTGATAAAATGGGTGATCACGCTGTATTCATCAATACTGGTAGAGCAGCTCAAACTGTTGAAGAAGACCTTATACAAATGCTAAAAGATAAACCAGGAAGACTTGCAATACTCGACGTTACAGACCCTATTGAGCCACCTGTTGAAAACAGTGAACTTTACACATTGGATAATGTCATTTTAAGTCCTCACATTTGCGGTAGCACTGGAAATGAAGTTCAAAGACTTGCCGCATATATGATTGATGAATCAAAGTGCTTCTTAAATAACACCAATGGCAAATACAATGTAACACTTGAAATGTTAAAAACCATGGCATGAGGTAATAGATATGTACGCATTCGACATGAAAGACAAGAATACATACAAGTTTGACACTATTGACGAATTTGAATACTTAAACAAGAAAATGGGATATAAAATACCGGTATCTCGCGATGTTTCACCACTTTCATCAAAGCCAATAATTAAATTTGGCGATAATGAAATTGTATTGGATAATGCATTGTCAGTTCATCCAATGGAAGGTTTTGATGGAACTCTTGAAGGGGCTCCGACTGACCTTACAGAGATGAGATATCTTAGATTTGCTGATTCTGGCGCAGCTCTTTTGTGGAGTGAGGCAGTTTCTGTTTGCAACGAAGGCAGAACATCAAATCATCAACTTATGATGTCTGAAGAAACTGTTGATTCTTACACTAGCCTTGTGTCAAAAATCAAGACCAAAACAAGCGCACCAATCATTTGTCAGCTAACTCACTCGGGTCGTTTTTCAAAGAACGATTACACTCCATATCCAATCATTATGGAAAGCAATGAATTCATTGAAAAGGCTCGCCCACAGGATATCGGAACTCCAGTAGCAACAGATGAATATCTTGATACATTGCCATCTCTTTATGCTAAAGCTGCCACTCTTGCCGTTAAAGCTGGTTTTGATGGAATTGACATTAAGATTTGTCACCAATATCTACTTAGTGAAGCTTTGTCTTCATTCAATAGACCTGGTAAATATGGTGGTTCTTACGAAAACAGAACAAGACTTATTAAGAATATATTTAAAGCTGTCCGCGATGTAATACCAAGCAACATTTTCATTTGCTCAAGATTTGGTATTAGTGATATGTTTCCTTACCCATATGGTTACGGAACAATGAAAGATGATCCGACTACTCCAGACTTTTCTGAAGCAATTAAACTTCTTTGCGAGCTTAGGGATTCTTATGGTCTTTGCTTAATTGACATGACAATGGGCTCTCCATATGTTAATCCACACATTAATAGACCTTACAATAAAGGTGGATATGTACCGGAAGAAAATCCACTCGTTGGCGTTGAACGTATCATAAATGGTGCGAAAGCTATTAAAGATAACGTTAAAGGAATAACCGTTATTGGAACTGGATACAGCTACCTCAAAGAAGCATCAATGTATGTCGCTGCTGGTGCTATCAAAGAAGGTTATGCCGACATTGTTGGCTTTGGCCGTATGGCTTTTGCTTATGATACATTTGCAAAAGATATGATAAACGGAAAATTTGACAAAAACAAATCATGTATCACTTGCTCAAAATGCACTGAACTTATGCGTCATGGTAGTGTTACTGGTTGTCCAATTAGAAACCAAGAGATATACCTCCCTATTTACAGAAAGAACGTAATGGGAAAATAATATAAAAAATGGAGTTTTAAAATGAAAACAGCTATCGTTAC
>JAKSVJ010000026.1 GCA_024408015.1 Clostridia bacterium | reverse complement strand
CATCGATATTCTTATCTGATGCTAAAATATTAAACTTGATTATGGTTTTGTTTATAGTTGGACTTATTACAGGTACCTTGATAGGACTTTTGTCAAAAGAGATTTTGAAAATTGTTTCAAAAAAGAAATAAAAAAATAGCGGCGATGTGAATCCAATCACATCGCCGTTGTGTTTTTGCGTATTTTTATTTTTTTGCCTTTTCGGCTTTTTTAGCTTCTTTTATTTGCTGTTTTGTTGGAAATCTTGATGAAAGAGTAGGGAATGGGAAATCATACTTTAATTCTTCCGGTGGATTTTCAAGTAGTTCTGGATGCTCAAGATAGTTTTTCAAATCTGCAAATGCCATGGCGAACTCATAGCCAGAACCGATTCGCTCGTCCATAACAAGCCCGAAAGGTATCTCTTTCACTAATTTTTGTTCACCCTTAACTATTCTTGGTTTATCGACGGTATTGCCCATAGCCAAAATGGCATTACATGTACCGAAGTTATAAATATGGTGATAGATATAATTGGTTTTGATTGAAGCAAGGTTTGTGAAAACCATAGATTCATGGAATGGACTTGCATCCATGATTGCCTTTGGCAACAATCCTAATTTATCTAATTTTTTGAATAACCAAATGGCAAATCTAACAAGACCTGGAACGGCTAGCAATGCTTTCATTAATTTATCTAGAGAGTTGTTACTATCTGCTTGAGCATTTTCTTCAACATATTTTACGAGTCTTTGGTCAACATCAAAAATTGTGTCATTTAAGTCAAATTTGATTTTTCCCATTGTCTCATTTTTGTCGCCAGGTCTTAATACTACCATGGCTGTTGTTAAAGTATTGTGCGCATAAACTTTGCAATTAACAACAAATCTATTTAAAAATGGGTGCTGTGATACTGTTCTAACATAAGCTGCCAATACAACAGACATGTGACTTAGCTTTATGCCTTCTTTACGCTTTTTATTAACATAATCATGTACTGCATTGTAGTCACATGAAATGTTAATCATGTTTTGGGAGTCGTTTCTTTCTGGTGTAATGTATGGGAATAACCTATACATCGCAGTAACATCGGTAACTAGTTTTCCGTCTGATCTCATTGTGTCTATCTCCTAGATGATTATTTAGTGTATGGTGTTGCTTTTTTCTTTTCGAATTTTGGTTCTGAAGAAATGTTTATGCCTAGTCTTTTGAATGTTTTCTCGTCTGTTGCAGAAGGAATGACTGAGAAATGAGCATCAAGACCTTTTAGATCTTTTAGTTTTGATAAAGCCATTGCAGCTGCTGGGTTAGTTGCAGAACTTGAACAAAGAGCAATCAAAACTTCATCTGAGTGTAGTCTTGGGTTGTGATGGTGTAAATAATCAAGCTTCAATTTACAAATAGGTTCAAGTGAAGAGCTACTGATTATATCAAGTTCTTGATCAATGCCAGCTAGTTTCTTTAATGCGTTCAAGAGGAGGGAAGCGGCGGCACCAAGTAATGGCGAAGTCTTTCCTGTTACAATAGTGCCATTTGCAAGTTGCATTGCAGCAGCTGGCTTTCCTGTTTCTTCTTCTTTAGCCATGGCAATACTTATTGCTGGATTAATATCTGGAGTTATGTCTAGTTGATTCATCAACTTCTTGATTTTGTCAACCTCATTAAGTCCTGTTCCTTTTCTACGATAATCTACTGCAGCTTTGTAATAGCGTCTGAGAATCTCCATTTTTGAGGCTTCGGAAACTGCTTCATCGTCGTAAATGCAAAAACCAGCCATGTTTACGCCCATGTCAGTAGGAGAGTTGTATGGTGATTTGCCTAAAATACTTTCCATTATTGATTTTAGAACTGGGAATATCTCAACGTCACGGTTGTAGTTGACAGTTGTCTTGCCATATGCTTCAAGATGATAAGGGTCGATCATATTAATGTCATCGAGATCTGCAGTAGCAGCTTCATAAGCAACATTGACAGGATGTTTTAGCGGAATATTCCAAATTGGGAAAGTTTCAAATTTTGCATAACCAGCTTTTATACCACGTTTGTTTTCGTGATATAGCTGTGACAAACATGTTGCCATTTTTCCACTACCAGGGCCTGGGGCTGTAATAACTACTAATGGACGAGTTGTTTCTATATACTGGTTTCTACCATAACCATTGTCGCTTACAATAGTATCAACGTCAGCTGGATATCCTGCTATAGGGTAATGCAAATAGCTCTTGACGCCTGCATTTTCTAGCTTTTTAGCAAAGATGTCTGCTGAAAGTTGGTTTCTATACTTTGTGATTGCAACGCTGCCGACATACAAGCCGAGTTCAGTAAAACTTTCTATGAGTCTGAATACATCTTCATCATATGTGATTCCAAGGTCTCCTCTAACCTTGTTGTTTTCGATATCATCCGCACTGATTACGATGACAATCTCTGCATCTGATTTGAGATTCAATAGCATTTTTAGCTTGGAATCTGGCTGGAAGCCTGGCAATACTCTTGAAGCATGATAATCATCGAATAGCTTTCCGCCGAATTCAAGATATAGCTTTCCACCAAATTGTTTGATTCTTTCCCTGATGTGTTCTGATTGTAGTTGAATATACTTATTGTTGTCAAATCCCTGTCTCATAAAAAGGCCACCCTATGTTTAAAAAATACAAAATAATAATATCATATTATGGGCGTACAAGCAAGAAAAAAATGAATAAAGATTATATTTTTTTTTTTTTTTTAAAACGTGTAGTTGTTGGTTCTTTTTTTAATGTAGTTTGATTTATAACAAGAGGTCAAACTCGTCTTCGTTTAATGTTGCCGTGCGCTTGAGTATGCTAAAATTTGTTAAACTGTTCCAAATGGAACAATATGAGGTGTTTTATGACGTTTCAACTCATGGAAAAGAGGATTAAAAACAATAGTATTTTTTCGAATTGCAAAAGAGAAGTGTTTGATCGATTAGCTAAAGGTATAGTTGCTGATTTTGAGCTCAATGAAATGGTCCCAGAAAACCTTTCGAGTTATCTAGGAATAGTAATTTCTGGTAGATTTGAAGCTTATGATAAGGGCAACAAGAAGACAACGCTGAATTTCTTTAAAGAAGGTGATGTGTTTGGCGCTGCGTCAGTATTTTTAGACAATACTAGTATTTCTTGTTTGAGGGCATCCAAAAAAAGTACGGCACTGTTTATTAGTAAAGATTTGCTCAAAGAAATCTTTGATATCGATTCTAACGTATCTATAGCCTATGCTGAATTTTTATCACAGAGAGTTCAGTTCTTGAGCAAGAAAATAACAGCATTTATAGCGCCAAGCGTTGAATCAACTTTGTGTGGATATCTACTTGAAGTATCAAAGGAGAGTGAATCGATTAAATTGAATGCATCGCTCCTTTCCAAAACTTTGGATATTGGTAGAACTTCCTTGTATAGAGTGATTTCGACATTGTGTGACGAAAAAATAATAACCTTTGAAAATGGGGTTGTAAACATATTAGATCTTGAAGGTCTAGAAAAGAGGATTTAAATGAAAAGATTATTGTCATTATTTTTTGCACTTGCATTAGTTTTATGCGCAATTTCTTTTGTGTCATGCGGTTCAACAGACAACAGTACAACCAATGATACAACTATTGCGACTACTACTTCGAATACTGAGGAAAGCAGTCAAAATATTATAAATGTATCAAGAGATATAAAAGCTAAAGTGTATGCATTAAAAGGGCCTACTGGTATGGGTATTGCTCAATTAATGGAGTCTGATGAAAATGAAAAATCTCTAATTGATTATGATGTAACAATTGTATCTTCTCCTACAGAGATTACTCCTGAAGTAATTGGTGGTAGATTTGATATAGCTGCTGTTCCTGTGAATTTAGCTTCAACACTTATTAATAAGGGCGCGGACATTTCAATTGTGGCAGTTAATACACTTGGTGTTTTGTATGTTATTGAAAATGGAAATTCAATTAAATCTATTAATGATTTAAAAGGCAAGAAAGTATATGCAGCAGGCAAGGGTTCTACACCTGAATACATTTTTAACTATATTCTTGAGAAAAATGGATTATTAAATGAAGTTGATGTTACTTATGAATCTGATGGAAGCGTTGTAGCTTCAATGATTGGTTCTGGCGAAGCTGATGTGATTTTAGTTCCGGAACCAAATGTTACATCGGTACTCAATGGCGACAAAACGGGGAATGTCAGAATAGCTCTTGATATTACTGGCGAGTGGAACAAGATTTGCGATGTTCCTGTCGTCCAAGGCGTAATAATAGCATCAAATAGCTTTATAAAGAACAACCCTGGTTGTCTTGATGCGTTTATTGCAGAGTATGAAGCTTCAGTGAAGTTTGCAATGGAAAATGTTGATGAAGCATCACAACTTATTGAAAAATTTGGAATAGTACCAAAAGCTGCTGTTGCAAAGAAAGCATTGCCAAATTGTAATATTTGTTGCATAACTGGTGCTGATGCAAAATTAATGATATCGAATATGTTGGAAATATTGTTTGCTGCTAATCCACAATCAGTTGGTGGCAAGTTGCCAGAATCCACTTCATATTATGGCTAAAAATGCACAAGTAAAAAAGAATCTAATAACTCTATTAAAAATCATAGTATGCCTTGTCTTTTGGATAGCACTATGGGAAATAATAGCTTTATTGATAAACAAGGCTGTTGTTTTACCAACTCCCAAAGCTACAATTAAAAGATTGTTTGAATTATTTGGTGAAGATAAGTTTTATGGAGCTATTTGGAATTCTTTGTATAAGATATTTGTTGGTTTTGTTATAGGTTTATTAGCTGGAACAATCCTTGCAATATTATCAAGTTTAGGCCTCGAATTTCTATTATCTCCAGCCGTAACCGTTGTTAAATCAACCCCGGTCGCATCAATTATTATTGTGATGTTATATATGCTGGGAAGAGAAAAAGTGCCGACCGTAGTCACAGTAATGATGGTGATTCCTGTTATATACCAAAATATATTGAAGGGAATATCGGCTGTTGGAAAAGAAAAACTTGAAGTAGCGAAAGTATTCTCGTTTGGCATTATGAAGAAGATAAAGTTATGTTATTTTCCTTCGATAAAGCCTTTTGCGAACTCTGGAATAAAGACCTCAATTGGGTTGGCTTGGAAAGCTGGAATAGCAGCCGAAGTAATATGTACGCCAAAGATTTCGATTGGAACTATGTTATATGATGCGAAGATTTATCTCGAAAGCGAAGATTTGTTTGCTTGGACTTTATGCATAATTGTTTTGAGCTTAATCCTGGAGAATGTATTGTCATTTTTGTTAGATATACTCACGGGAGGAAACAAAAAATGATTGAAGTTAATAAGATATCTAAGTCATTTGGAGATAAGACTGTGTTGAAAGATTATTCACTGATAGTAAATGGTGAAATTGTTGGCGTAATGGGGGAATCAGGCAAGGGTAAAACGACCTTAATGCGAGTAATTGCGGGCCTCGACAAGCAAGACTCTGGCAATATAAATGTGACCGGAAAAATTGCCATTTCTTTTGCTGAGCCAAGGTTATTTGACGATGTAAATGTTGTTTACAATACGCTGGTGCCTATAAAAAAGCCCAACGAATCGGATGTCGAAAGAGCGAAATTATTACTTGAAGAATTTGGGCTTGCTGATGCAATTAATTCCTATCCAAATGAGCTCTCTACTGGCATGGCAAATAGGGTGTCAATGGTAAGGGTATTAATGAGTGATGCCGATAATTATATTTTTGATGAGCCATTCAAATCGTTGGATGACGAAACTAGAAACAAGGTAATTGCGCTTCTTAAAAAGTATCTAAAAGACAAATCTGTGATTGTTATTACGCATGATGAGGTTGCAGCTAATAGCCTTTGTGATAGAGTTTTAAAAATTAATGACGATTAGAACAAAACAAAAGATGTGATTTTTGGTTTAGAGTCACATCTTTTTTTGCGTTTGTCGTTTTCGCAACCAATTTGTGCTTGAAAATTTTATATATATATATTAAAATATACGTAGTTAGCCTTAATGTTTTTAATCATCTTTAGGAGGAACTTTCTCATGTATAGAAAAAAAGAGTGTATTGCAATGCTATTAGCTGGTGGTCAAGGTAGCAGATTATATGTTTTGACCGAAAAGAATGCTAAGCCAGCAGTATCATTTGGTGGGAAATATAGAATCATTGACTTTCCAATGTCAAACTGCGTTAACTCTGGAATCGATACTGTTGGTGTTTTAACACAGTATCAGCCTTTAGTCTTAAATGAATATATTGGAAATGGAGAACCATGGGATCTTGACCGTGCTAATGGTGGCGTTATGGTTTTGCCTCCTTATCAAGGCAAAGATTCATCAGACTGGTATAAGGGAACAGCAAATGCGATATATCAGAATTTGGGATTCATCAATAGATATGATCCAGATTATGTTGTAATCCTCTCAGGTGACCATATTTACAAAATGGACTACAGTGATATGCTTGCACAACATAAGCAAAATAATGCAGATTGTACTATTGCTGCATTGCAAGTACCACTTAGCGAAGCTAGTCGATTTGGTATTTTGAATACCAAAGAAGATGGTCAAATATATGAATTTGAAGAGAAACCAAAAAATCCAAAGAGCAACAAAGCTTCAATGGGTATATACATCTTTAACAAGAAAGTACTTGAAGAATACTTGATTCGTGATGAAAACAATCCAGAGTCATCAAATGACTTTGGTAAAAACATCATTCCAAGCATGTTGGGGGATGGCAAGAGATTATTCTCTTATGTGTTTGATGGCTACTGGAAGGATGTTGGAACTATTCAGAGTCTTTGGGAAGCCAATATGGACTTGTTGGGAAAAACTCCTAACTTCAACATCTACGATAAAAAATGGCGTATATATTTTAGACATAATGCAAAACCTGCTCATAGAATCAATGATGGAGCAGTGGTAAAGAATTCAATGATTACAGAAGGTTGTGAAATTTCCGGAACCGTAATCAATTCTGTATTATCGAGCGGAGTAGTCGTTGAACCTGGTGCAGTCGTAAAAGATAGTGTAATTATGAGCGATGTTTGCATCAAGAGCGGTGCCGTTGTTAACTACTCTATGATAGATTCAAATACTGTAATCGGTGAAAACAGTGTTGTTGGTAAAGAACTTTCTGGCGATGCAAAAATAACTGTTGTCGGTGGTTCAATTGAAATTTTAAGCGGAAAAACAGTTCCGGACGGAATGATTGTTGATCCTAATAATGTAAAATCACTTTAAGAGGGGAGAATAAAGACTATGTCAACTGCGGGTATTATTTTTTCAAATATTCATGATGAGAATATAGCTGAACTTACTAGAATTCGTACAATAGGCTCTGTTCCTTTTGGATGCAGATATAGATTGATAGACTTTGCTCTCTCAAATATGGTTAACTCAGGCATTTCTAATGTAAGAGTTTTGGCTAACTCAAACTATAACTCACTTATCGACCATATTGGCTCAGGTAAGGACTGGGATTTGTCTAGACGTTCTGGTGGTGTTAAACTCTTTCCACCAAATGTTTTAGCTCACGGTAATTATGGAACTACAAACTATACTACTAGATTGGGAATTCTTCGCTCACTGTCAGCAATGGTTTCTAATCTTAAAGATGATTATGTAGTGTTAACTGACTGCGATGCAATTTGTAACGTTGACTTCAATGCAATAGTAAAAGAGCATATTAAGTCAGGTGCTGATATGACATTGGCTGTTAAGAGCTTTGATGTTGATAGGGAAACAGCAAGAAGAAATACCTTTGTAAAATCTGATAGTGACGGAAGAATAGTTGATGTTCTTGCATATCCTGATGATTTCGAAGGCGTTGCTGATATGTTGTTGAACATTATCGTAATGAGCAAGAAATCTCTTTATGATATTGTGTCATTGGCTCAAGTTCACAACTACAACAGTTTGACTAAAGATATTATTGCAAGATACCTTGGAGAAAAAGTATTTAAAATATATAGATATGATGGATATTTTGCGTGCATGTCTTCACTTGACCACTATTTTAAAGAAAATATGCAACTTCTATCAAACAAGCAAACATATTCCGAACTCTTTGACATACCAAGTAGACCTATCCTTACAAAGGTCAGAAATTCGCCACCTACATATTACGGCGAAGGCGCAGTTGTTAAGAACTCACTCATTGCTGACGGATGTACTATCGAAGGTACAGTAGAAAACTGTATTCTATTTAGAGGCGTAAAGATTGGAAAGGGAACGGTAGCTAAGAATTCAATACTATTCCAAGATGTATTTACTGGAGAGAACGTATCGTTAAATTGTGTAATTGCAGACAAGAATGTAGTACTAAGAGATGGTTTAGTATTATATGGTTGTGAAAAGCTTCCAATCTACATAGAGAAGGGACAATACCTCTGATGAAGTGTATTTTATTTGCTGGAGGGGAGATTTCTCCTTTTGCATCAACTGGTGGACTTGCTGACGTAATGGGATCACTTCCGGAGGCTATAAAAAAAGTTAATCCAGAAATTGATGTAAGATGCGTAATGCCACTTCATTCAAAAGTTAATCTTGAGTGGCGTCAAAAAATGAAATTTGAACGTTGGGTCATGGTTGATGTATCTTGGCGTTCTCAATATTGTGGAATCTTTTCTTTGGTTAAAAATGGTGTGACTTACTATTTTTTAGACAACGAAATGTATTTCAATAGATCAAATCTGTACGGCGAGTACGATGACGGAGAAAGATATTCTTTCTTCTCATATGCCTTGCTTGATATGATGCGTGCGATGGACTTCTTTCCTGATGTTTTACACGCAAACGATTGGCAAACAGCGTTGTCTGTAATTGCTCTTAAGCAAAAATATTGGACTGACGAGAGATATAGAAGAATTAAAGCATTCTATACAATTCATAATATTGAGTACCAAGGAATATTTGACATGGCTATTTTGGGCGATGTATTTGGCCTTGATTATGAAAACAAAAATGTAGTTGAATTCAATGGTTGTATCAACTTAACTAAAGGTGCAATTATTTGTGCTGACTATGTAACTACAGTTAGTTCACAGTATGCAAAAGAAATTCAAACAGAGCAATATGGTGCAGGTTTGCAAGAAATATTGAAAATGTATTCCGATAAAGTTGATGGAATAGTCAATGGTATCGATGTTGATTTATATAATCCAAAAAAGGACAAGGATATAGCTTCAAAATATAGTGCAAGTAACTTATCTGGCAAAGCTGTTAACAAAATGGAACTTCAAAAGAAATTTGGACTTGAAGTTAATCCTGAAGTTCCAGTTATCGCAATGGTTACACGTCTTGCTGGACATAAGGGTCTTGACCTTGTTAAAACAATAGCGGAAGAAATTATTTGGTATGATGCTCAATTTATATTGCTTGGAACTGGCGAAAAAGAGTATGAAGAATTCTTTAGATTCTTTGGAGAACGTCATCCTGGCAAGGCGGGTATTTCCATCTCTTATGATAGAAAGCTCTCTAAATTGATTTATGCGGGCGCAGATATGTTTTTGATGCCATCCAAAACTGAGGCTTGCGGCTTGGCTCAAATGATAGCTTCTAGATATGGCACTGTACCGATAGTAAGAGAAACAGGTGGCTTGTATGATACTATCAAACCATATGTTAATGACAAGGAAGGTAATGGATTTACATTCTCAAGTTACAACGCATATGACTTGTTATATGTGATTCGTCAAGCTGAAGATTTATATAGAGACCAAAATCACTGGTCAAAATTAATGAAGAAGCTATAAAATGGAGGACACCTAAAGAAGGATTAG
>JAKSVJ010000259.1 GCA_024408015.1 Clostridia bacterium | reverse complement strand
TTCTTGGTGCTTCAGAAGAAAAAGAAAATGGTATTTTAAGAAGATCTATGATGCAGTGTCTCATGCCATTTGTATATAAGAACAGATCTTACAAAGATGAGTTTGGAATGTTCGAAATTGGTAGAACAGTTCATGGTACAAAAGAAGATGGTAGTGCTGATGAGCATAGAACGTTGGGTGTGATTTTATATTCTAAATCAACTTCTGAAAAGGCATTATATCTTAGAGCTGTTGATATGGTTAATACAATTGTGTCAGAACTTAAGCATGTAGCTGTATCTTATAGCAAGATTGAACCTGAACATGTATGGCAGCATCCAAAGAATACAGCATCTATTGTTGCTTCCGGTGTTCGCATTGGTACAATTAACACATTACATCCAACAACATTATCAAAAATCGCTAAGAATGCTTATGTTGTATGTATTGAGATTGACATGGATGATTTTGACAGCGTTGCTTATACAAATCTTGAATTTGAAGAGCCAACAAAGTTCCCAACAATTGATTATGATTTATCATTAGTTGTTCCAGAAGGAGTAAGATTTGATGATATTTCAAAATGCTGGGATAAGAAGACTAATCCAGAGCTTATGAAGGTTTCTGTTATTGATATTTATGATTCTGAGAGTACAAAGAGTATTACAATCAGACTTTCGTTTGGTCTTGAGACAAGAACTCTTACAGGTGAAGAGGTTCAGAAGAGAATAGATGTTATTCTTGAAAAGCTTGGCCAGATGAATATTGTGCTTAGAGGATAATATGAAAACATCTGATTTTTACTATGATTTGCCTAAAGAATTAATTGCACAAGATCCTCTAGAAGATAGAAGTTCATCTAGACTCATGATTCTTGATTCCAAAACTGGAGATATATCGATAGGTAGCTTCAAGGATATTATTAAATACCTAAATAGTGGTGATTGTCTTGTACTTAATGATACAAAGGTGATACCAGCGAGGTTAATTGGTACAAAAGAAGATACTGGTGCTGGCGTTGAAGTGTTTCTGCTAAAACGAAAAGGTGATAATATATGGGAGACATTAGTTAGACCAGGGAAAAAGCTTAGGCCAGGTGCAAGGGTTTGCTTTGGTGATGGAAAGTTAAAGTGCGAGATCCTTGAGGTGGTAGAAGAAGGAAATCGTCTTGTAAGATTTGAATATGATGGAATATTTGAGGAAATACTTGATGAATTAGGTCAAATGCCCCTGCCGCCTTATATAACACATGAACTTAAGGATCGTGACAGATATCAGACTGTTTATGCGAAAAATGTTGGAAGTGCAGCTGCACCGACAGCGGGTCTTCATTTTACAAAGGAACTCCTTGAAGAAGTGAAGAATAAAGGTGTCAATATTGTCTATGTGACTTTGCATGTAGGACTTGGAACTTTTAGGCCAGTTAAGGTTGATGATGTAAATGAGCATCATATGCATTCGGAATGGTATCAGGTATCTAAAGAATCTGCTGATATAATTAATGCGACAAAGCAGAAGGGTAACAGAGTAATCTGTGTCGGTACGACAAGTTGCAGAACAATTGAAAGCAGTTCGAAAGAAAAAGGCCTTGTCCTAGCAGGAAGTGGAGATACCGAAATATTCATATATCCAGGATATGATTTTAAGGTACTTGACTGTCTTATTACGAATTTTCATCTTCCTGAAAGTACATTGTTAATGCTTGTTAGTGCTCTTGCAGGTAAAGATAATATTATGAATGCGTATCAAAAGGCGATAGAAGAAAAATTTAGATTCTTTTCTTTTGGTGAGGCAATGTTTATAATGTAAAAGAACGTTACAAAGAAACTT
>JAKSVJ010000258.1 GCA_024408015.1 Clostridia bacterium | reverse complement strand
CATGGTAGCCTAAATGGCAAATCTGTTCGAGATATTGTATTAAAATCTATCCAGATGTTGGTATCGCTACTAATATATTTCAAGTACTATACCTCCACTAGGCCACAATAATCTGCCATCTCTGAAACAGGTATTTTTAGCAATTCCGCTCCACGTTGTAAGCTTATGCCTTCCTCATTTACCGCCCTGTATACAAGTTGCTTAAAAAGTAATGGTTTTTCACCATCTCTAACCCGCAAAGGCTCATTCTTCTTCCAATTAGCTTTGTTAGCTCTTATATAAAAATCCTTTTCAAGTGAATCAGAAATAATGCCAACAATTGAAGCTCTTTTTACTAGCAAATACATTGAGATACCATATTCTTGACAAACAAGATTCATATCTTTTGTCAAAGCAGTTTTGCGAATTCCTAACTCTCGTATAAGATCATTCTTAGAAATCAAAGTCGCTCCTGCAATAGCTGTCGCTTCTTTTTCGTTTTCTTTTTCTTCACTCTCATCCCACACAAACATCAAATGGGACAATTCATGTAAAATAGTTGTACGTTTTCTCTCAGGTCTCATACTACTATTAATAACTATGTAAGGATAATCATTTACAAAGCCATTCATTCCAAAGAAATGATCGTTGTCAATATCTAACTCCAGGACCAAAATCCCCTTATTTTCAAGAATACCGATTAGTTCGCCAATTGGTCCTTCTAATTGAAGTCCCAAATACTTTCTTAACTCTTTTGCGTCCTCTTCGGCATTTCCTGTTCGAGAAAGAGTATATGGTTTTGGTGGTTCCGGCAGTGGATCTCCACACAGACAATCAACTGCATCAAAGAATCGGCTAAAATACTCTTCAACAGATTCCTGTGCATATTCCTGCTGAGCCTTAGTAAGAGTCGAATGCTTTCTAAACTCACAATGTTTAAATGAAAGATTAGTATTTCTTGAAGCAAGAAAATCTACCACATAAACGCCTAATACTTCTGCAAGCTTATTAATTGTATCCATGTCAGGCTTTCTCTTGCCGCTTTCATAGTTTGAGATAGCCATTGATGTAACACCACAAGCTTCAGCCAAATCTTTCATACTCATATTTTTCTTCAATCGATAATACTTAAGATTCTTCTCAAACATATCCACTACCACCTTTCATGTTTAGATTATCATGTTTTTTTCTGTTTGTAAACATATTTGTTTATATTTCTAAAATTTTTTCTTTTTATAAACACATTGAACACATTTTTACTCTGGGTACACTTTCTCTCGCCAAAAATAAAAACTGCAGGTAACCACAAGGATTACCTGCAATCTACAAACACTATATGTACCACGCGAACGAGATATCACGAATGTATTACTCCATTTCGCAAAATCCTTTTTGTTATATGGTGATTTTGCTTGATTTTGATTTATTTAACAGTTCGTTTTTGAACGGTTTTGATGTATTTTATATACTTCTGTGGTTTTATATTGTCATTTTATTGTCACGAACGACAAGGGAATTATACAACACCTTCTTGCCACTTCACAAGATTTTTAAGAAGAAGCCTCATTTTATATTTCTTTCCTAAAGCAAATAATTCTATTTTCCTCTTTGAATCCTATACTTAAATGAAAGCTCAGCGATTCATCATTTGAAAGTTCACAATCACTGGCAAATTCCGTACAACCATGTTCCTTCGCCCATTCCTCACACTCTTTACAAAGAATCCTGGCAATACCTTTCTTTCTATAGTCTTGATCTACAACTATGCCTTCCAAATATCCTACAGGACATGTATTACATCCCTCAACATAATCGTGACGCAACCCACAT
>JAKSVJ010000257.1 GCA_024408015.1 Clostridia bacterium | reverse complement strand
TACGATCTTCCAGTTCCTTTCGTTCGATTTTTCCTGAAAATGCCATATCAGAGATGGTCATGGCCTGCATTTCACCACATCGTGTTGGAGCCATAGGTCCGTCACCCTTGATCAGATTTGTTGATTCAACAATTAAGCCTTTTCTATGTGCAGATACAGATACCCCTCCACCTATATGAGCAACTATAATGTTGAGTTCCTTATAATCTTTCTTAATATCATCCGCATAGAATCTGCAAACTGCTTTCTGATTAAGTGTATGTGTTGAGCAAACCTTATATACCCCTTTCATACCTGTGATTCTTGCTTCAGGTATTAATTCATCTGTTTCTGGTGAATCTACAAAAAATGCTCTTGCCCCATATTTTTCAGCCATTTCTGCTGCAACAATACCGCCAAGGTCAGCATTATGATGATGAAGATTACTATCAGTCAGGCGATCAAGAAGTTTTTTTCCAACATTGTAGGTACCGCCCACAATAGGGCCGGTGCCTCCACAGCGAGCAGATACTGCATCAAGACCCTCAAGACTTTGTCCATTGTCTTCCAAGGCTTTATATATCCCTTCCAGTCGGTATGCTTTCTGTCCAATTACACTTCCACATTCTTTTAACTTCTTCGGATCATGTTTAACATTGGTTTCAAAAAGCTTTTCTGTGTTATTAAATAATGCGATCTTTGTAGATGTTGATCCAATGTTCAATGTAAAAATTTTATTGTTGTCAGACATGTTAGTTCTCCTTTTTTACATATAGTCACAAATGAATGAAACAAGCGGCCGGCTTAAGACCGACCGCTCAAAGTCAATGGAAATCATTCGACAGCAGCATTTCTTCAACCTGTGCAAGTACTTCCTTGATATCTCTGCGGGCAAAGAGAATCTGTGGCTTCTCAGTTACCTTATTGCCTGATGGATAAAGTCCAAATTTATTCATATCTTCAAAAGCGCGAAGTTCAGTATTTAACTGAGCAACAATCTTTTCTGCAGTTTCAGGCATAAATGGCTGAATAAGTGATGCACCAATTGTGATACCTTCAATAAGATTGTAAAGAACGGTAGCAAGACGATCTTTTTTAGCTTCATCTTTTGCAAGTACCCATGGTTCAGTTTCATCAATATACTTGTTGCATCTCTTGAAAAGATTCCAGATTTCTGTCATTGCATCTGCAGCATGAAGTGTTCTCATCTTTTCAACGGCCTTATCACGAATACCTGTGATTGTAGCCTTAAATTCTGCATCAAGTTCTTCACTTACTACACCCTTGTCTTCAACAACTCCTCCAAAGTATTTATTTGACATTGAAATTGTTCTGTTTACAAGATTTCCAAGTGTATTTGCAAGATCAGAGTTAACACGTTCTACAACGAGTTCCCATGAAATTGTACCATCATTTTCAAATGGCATTTCGTGAATTGCAAAATATCTTACAGCATCAACTCCAAATACTTCTACAAGGTCATCCGCATAAATAACATTACCACGTGATTTACTCATCTTTACAGGTGCATCTTCATCAACTTCCTGCTTGTCATTTTTTGCAAGAAGGAGCCATGGATGTCCAAAAATCTGTTTTGGAAGAGGAACATCAAGCGCCATAAGCATAATTGGCCAGTAAATTGTATGGAATCTTAAAATATCCTTACCAATGAGGTGAAGGTCACATGGCCAGTACTTGTTGTAAAGGTCATCATTATTTCCATCAACATCATATCCTAACCCTGTAATATAGTTTGAAAGCGCATCAATCCATACATAGATTACATGTTCTGGGTCAAAATCAACAGGAATTCCCCATTTGAAAGAAGTACGTGATACACAAAGATCCTGAAGACCTGGCTTAA
>JAKSVJ010000256.1 GCA_024408015.1 Clostridia bacterium | reverse complement strand
TTCTTTCTGATGGATTCTTTTTTTGATGTTTGAATGTGATTTTAACAAAAATAGAAATTATGGTAAAACTTAATTCATCAGATGAATACGAGTTCCTCTGCAATGTTACACTTACAAAGGATAAGTTTCCAATCGCTTTTGAAAACAAAGTGCAAGAACTTATCGAAGAATGCGGATTGACACGAGAACAGGCGGAGGAAAGCATCGAAAAGATGGAGATAGAACTCGAATTGTACTACGAGAAAGGCTTCGGATTGTTCGCTATTGAGAGTGAAGCAGTAACAAGTGGTACTATCTACTCTCCTTATTCTGGTGAATTTTGCTTAGAAGATAATAAGTAACACAATCATGATTACAAGAACTGCACCACATATTGTACAGTATCAAGGTTCAAAGCGCAATCTTGCTCCTTTAATCTTGCAGTACATGCCTCATAAGTTTAAACGACTTATTGAACCTTTTGCAGGAATGGCAGCCATAACTATTGCCGTTGCCAGGCAAAACATGGCAAACAATTATGTGCTTAATGACTTAAATGAACCACTTGTAGGAGTCTTGCGTGAAGCCATTCAAAATCCAGAACAACTGATAACTGATTATACCAGAGTTTGGAGTGAACAATTGGATTTTGAAGGAGGGAGTGTTGAACATTTTTATAAAGTACGTGACGATTTCAATCACGGTGATAAGTGCGCAGCAAATATGCTTTACATTTTAGCTCGTTGTGTAAAAGGCTCAGTACGATACAGCAGTACGGGAATGTTTAACCAATCTCCTGACAAAAGACGGAAAGGAACGGCACCTTCTACATTGGCTAAAAATGTTCGTATGATCTCTCGATTTTTGTAAGATATATCTGAGTTTTATTCAATTGATTATAGAGAGATATTAGACAATGCTGTCCCAGGAGACATAGTGTATATGGATCCTCCATATCAAGGCGTATGTACTTCTCGTGACAGTAGATATTTTTCAGGAATAGATTCTGAAGAATTTGTCGCTGCAGTTGAAAATCTTAATCGACGAGGAATTGACTTTGTTATCAGTTATGACGGAAGCTGCGGAGAAAAGCAATATGGTAATGACCTTCCTGAACAATTGGGATTAAAGAAAGTAATGCTCAATGCTGGATTGTCAAGTCAGGCATTATTGTTAGGGAAAAAAGAAGTAACTTATGAGGCTCTTTATTTAAGTAATAATCTTAGAGAGATGGTAGTCCCAAATAATCAGCAACAAATTTTACATTTTGATGCAATATGAAATACCCACAAGATACAATAGACAAGTTGAATGCAATTACAGATAAGCGACCAGCGACAGTAATACAACACATATTAAAATATGGCTTCATAACTACGGAAGAACTGAAAAACAAATATGGTTATGAACATGCACCAAGAGCAGCCCGCGATGTAAGAGAAAGAGGCGTAAATTTGGTTACTTATGGAGTCAAAGGTTCAGATGGTCGAAATATCGTTGCATATAAATTTGGCGATCCCGTGTTTGTTGAGGATAAACTATCAAAAGTTGGAGGAAGAACAGCATTATCACAAGCATTGAAAAAATCGCTTGTTGACAAATATGGTTCAGTATGTTTTATCTATTTGCAGCCAATGGAGAAAAGGTTATTGCAAGTCGATCACAGAATACCTTATGAAATCGGTGGCGAACAAGATGAAAACAATATTGATTGCTTTATGCTGTTAAGCCCTTCTGCAAACAGAGCCAAGTCATGGACATGTGAGCATTGTCCTAACTGGGTTCGCAAAGATCCTGCCATGTGCGAAAAATGCATTTGGGCTCATCCAGAAGAGTAGTTACACGTTGCTGGCAAAGAAGAGCGTCAGACTAT
>JAKSVJ010000255.1 GCA_024408015.1 Clostridia bacterium | reverse complement strand
AAGTGGGGCAAACACTTTTCTTTCATATAAATGCTCTGCAACTTTTGCGATCATTGCGGCATTATCTGTGCAACACCACATTGGTGGAATATTAATGTGTACTCCTAATGCAGTCATCTTTTCTTGCATCTCACTTCTTAAATATGAGTTAGCAGAAACACCACCACCAATAATTACTGACTTAACGTTAAAATCTTTGACCGCCTTGCATGCTCTTTCTACAACCAATCCAACAGCGACATCTTGGAAAGATTTACACATATCTGGAACATTAACAGTTTCGCCCTTTTGTTCCATATGATGGACCATATTTATGACGTTAGTTTTCAATCCGCTGTAGGATAAATCGAATGTCTCTTCACCTCTAAGAGGGATTGTAAGGTTATAAGTATGCTTGCCTTCCTTAGAAAGTTTATCAATTGGAATACCACCTGGATAAGGCAAGCCTAAAACACGTGCTACTTTGTCATAACATTCACCAATAGCGTCATCACGTGTTTTACCAATGATTTCGAAGTCTAAATGATCCTTCATAAGGACAAGCTCACTATTACCACCAGAAACTACGATAGCTAACAAAGGAAATTGTAGTTCCTCAATATATTCATTTGCGTATATATGGCCACATAAGTGATGAACCGGTATTAATGGCTTGTTATAGACGAAAGCTAAAGTCTTTGCACATTGTAAACCTACATGAAGTGCTCCAATTAAGCCTGGACCTCTAGTAACTGCAAAGGCATCAATCTCTTCTAAGGTGACATTAGCTTTTTCTAATGATTCTTTTAAAACAACACCGATGTTTTCAGCATGTAATCTTGATGCTATTTCAGGCATGACTCCACCATACTTTTGGTGAACTTCAATTTGAGTTGAAACAACATTACTTAAAAGCTTGCCATCACGAATGATAGCAACAGCAGTTTCATCACAGCTTGATTCAATTGCTAAAATTAAAGCCATATTATTTCACCTCCAAAACATAATATAATGCGTCTTCTCCATCACTATAGTAGTGAGGTTTTTCGACAACAAATTTGAACTCTTGCTTTTCATAGAAATGAATAGCGTGAGTATTGCTCTTTCTTACCTCTAATGTAAGGGTTTGTACCTTCTTTGAATAACAATCGTTATAGATTTCATCCATGAGCGCTCTACCTAGTTGTCTACCATGTAAGTATGGATGTATAGCGATTTTATTGATAGTTGCAGAATCAAATGTGTGCCAATAATCAGAGAATCCAACTACTTGTGGAACATCATCTTCTTTAAGAGATAAACAGATAACCCAAAAGTTACTAACAGGGTTCTCGTTCATTTCATATAGAACATTTTCTTTAGTCCAACATTCGCTATGAAAACACAATCTATCAACTTCTAATATTGCAGGGATATCTTTTTCTTCTGCTTTTCTAATATCAATATATAAATTCGTCATACTAACCTTTCATATAGACAGGTTTTAAAGATAGAGGATTATCAATCTTTTCAAACGAATCTCTTAATCTATGCATATTTTCAATTACATCGTTTGTTAATGTTTCAACTTCGATACCGAGTTGCTTACTTGTGCCACAAACAACATAATCTGGATGAGAAGCAATGTATTCTTTTACTTCTTCATTTGTCTTAATTTGATCACATTCAATTACTTTTTCATTTTCATAAACTGCAAAGTAGCTTCTAGCACTTCTAGCGTCCATCAAGCAAATAGATTTCTTATCTTTAGCTTGAAGAATTTGCAATGAACTAATTGGATAAACTTCTGCATTTAAAGCTACAGCAACAGTTTTTGCAATTGTCATAGCAATACGTACACCTGTATAACTGCCAGGACCAATTGCTACATATACTTTTTTGATTTCTTTTTTATCTACACCAGCA
>JAKSVJ010000254.1 GCA_024408015.1 Clostridia bacterium | reverse complement strand
AATTCTTTTGCCTTCCATTATCATTTTATTGGCAGCTCCGAAAAGAAAGAATTTTGTACTTAGATTAGTTATTTTCACATTGATTGCATTAGCTTCTGCGGTCACGATTCCATATCGTCCACTTGAATCGATGGGTGTAGGGGAGCCATGGTATTCAATTATCACAGCATTTGGTTATTTAATCCATTTTGGTGTGCTCATTGTATGCATGTATTTTGTTTTTGATATCAAATTTATTGAGTGTTTTTTCTGTTGTTTGATGAGCTATAACATTCAACACGGCACCTATTGCGTGAGTAAAATTTTCGAACTTTTATTCCCTCCTTACCACAATTTAGGTTTCCTTTACATGGGTTTGCAATGGATTCCAAATGGTTTAATTGCCTACTTCATTTATAGATATTTGATTACAAAACAAGGCTTCAAAATTAGAAGCACTGACATGTTTATCGCGATTTCATGCGGTATTTTGGTCAATATTTTCGTTTCTAGCTTTGCAAAATGTGATACTGCTGAATCCGAATACGTCTATTATTTCTTAGGTACATCCGTCATTGCTTGTGTTGCTTTACTATCCCTTCAATTATTCAACGTTTCTGAAGGTGTCATGCTTCAAAAACTTGAAGAAACCAAAATCATGTGGAACGAAGATAGACATAACTACAAAATTCAAAAGAAAGTTCAAGATGAATTCGACATGAAAGTTCATGACTTGAAGCATTTCATCCATATGTTTGAGGGTCAAGTTGACCCAGCACAAATTGAAAAAATGGACGAAATCCTTCAAGGCCGCCAATTCATCAATTTGTATGAAACTAATTCACTCGCTTTAGACGTTATTTTGAACATGAAAAACCAAGATTGCCTTTCAAAAGGTATCCAATTTAACTTCTCTGGTGATGGCAATTTGCTTTCTTTTATGGATGATAATGACGTTTACGCTTTATTTGGAAACATCATAGATAACTCGATTGATGCGGTCAAAAATCTCCCAAAGGATCAAAGAATTATCAATCTTTCATTCTTCAGCGAAATCGGTTCATTGATTATCACAAATGAGAATTATTTCTCAGGAAACTTATCTTATGGCAAAAACAAAACTTTGCTTACTACAAAGACTCATAAGCAAGGCCATGGCTATGGTTTAGCTTCAATTAAGTACATCGCAAAGAAATATAAAGGTGACGTTACATTCCACACTGAAGGCAACCAATTCTTCTTAACAGTCATGATAAAAGGTAATATTAAATAAAATTTAAAGATTTAACAATTGTGCCACGAAAATTACCACTTGCGCCAAATTGCTAAATCTTTTTTTGTGGTTAGTTTTTAATTATCATGAAGATACAGAGGACAATTAGTATTTAATGTTCTTTTGAATATACGCATGGCTATGTATCTTTTTGGCTATGCAGAAAGGATTTTGGTATGAAAAAATCAAAAATTTTAGCTTGTGTATCTGCTTTATTTGCGATGGTTCTTGTTGGTTGTAACAACACTTCAAAGTCTAGTGACAACCCAAGCGTTACTCCAAGTAGCGAAACTACAAGCCAAGCTCCTACTTCTTCAAGCGTAGGTGGAAATTCTTCATCCACTCCAGCACCAAGTAGTAGCAAAACAGAATCTAGCTCAAAGACTCCAACACCTTCGAGCAGTAGTTCAGTCCACGTTTGTGAACACGTTTGTCCACAATGTGGCAAATGTCAAGATGAGACATGTAAAGATCCAGCATGTGCTGACAAATGTAGCGGACATGGTGTTAAACCAATCGAAACTGTTGATGTCGTTTATGGCGCAGATGGAACATTCACATTAGAAGCTGAAAACAGCCAAATCACTGGTGTTAACACAACAACAGAACCTGGTGAAGGCTTCGTTCTTGATAGAGCTTCTGATAACCCAGATCACCAAACAAGCAATGGTGGTTGTGTT
>JAKSVJ010000253.1 GCA_024408015.1 Clostridia bacterium | reverse complement strand
TAGTGAAATCATTCAAAGAGCTTCTAATTATTTGTCTCAACTTTCAATAGCAACTGAAGATGAGTATTATCTTGACAATAGTCTTAGAAGTAGATATGACACATATAACGATTATGTGAACTATATGCATGAACAGAGGGCTTCGACTCGTGACGCATTGAAAATGACTGCATACAGTCTTGAGCACAATATTCCTATACAAGGAGTTGTGAGCGAATCTGCCAAGAGTAGTTGGAAAAATAATATCAATTCATTGATTAACATATCAACATACATTATGATTGCGATGTCTGTTTTGATAATTTCGAACGAGTATACATCCGGTTCAATACGTTTGCTTCTCATTAGACCAAGAAAGAGATATAAAATCTTACTTTCAAAACTTGTAAGCTTGGCTATGTATTGGGGAATGATGCTATTAGGTTCTTTTGTGATAACATTTGTTCTTAATATGATTTTGTACAAGTCATCAGATTTGCTTGTCCCAGAATTGAACATTGTGGGCGGAAATGTAGTGGAGATTAATGCAATTGTTTCTATGTTAATTTATACATTTACAAAAATTGCTTCTGTACTACCAATGTTGTTGTTATCATTCTTGCTTGCAATAGTAATGAGAAGAGCAGCTCTTCCAATAGTATTGCCAGTAATGATTCAGGGAGTGTCTTCAGTCGCTCAAGTAGTGTCAATGTCAGTTATAGAGATAGATGGAATGGAATTTATCAAGTATTTACCATTTGCTTATTCTGATATGACTGTATTCTTTACAAATCCTGTTGGTTTGTTTATGTACAATAATTCATTTGATATTGGATCAATATTCGGCAATATATTCACATATGATATGGTGTCACAGTTTATTCCTTTGATTGGTATCATTTATCTTGTGGCGTTTATTGCAATTGAAATCACATTGTCATTTATTGTATTTATCAAACAGCAAATCAAAAACTAGTCTAAAGGTTGGTTATTAAAAATGAAATATGACGTTATTATTATAGGCGCAGGTCCTGGTGGTATTTTTACTGCATATGAGCTATTGCAAAAAAGCAAAAGCCTTAAAATAGCAATTTTTGAGTCAGGAACTTCTCTTGAAAAACGTAAGTGTCCTATTGATGGAGATAAAGTTAAGAGTTGTATTCACTGTAATTCATGTGCAATCATGAGAGGATTTGGCGGTGCAGGGGCATTTTCAGATGGTAAATATAACATCACAAATGATTTCGGCGGTAATTTGCACGAACATATTGGTAAAACTCAAGCCATTGAACTTATGGAATATGTTGACAAAATCAATATGGATAATGGTGGAGAAGGCACAAAACTTTATTCTACAGCAAATTCAGATATAAAGAAACTTTGTCTACAAAACAGACTTCATTTGCTTGATGCATCTGTTAGACATTTGGGAACTGACAAGAACTATGTAGTTCTTCAGAACTTATACAATATTCTTAACGAAAAGGTTGATTTCTTCTTTAGATGTTCTGTTGAAACAATCAAAGTTATAGATGGTGGTTACGAAATCACAGCAGAAAACGGAAATAGTTATGATTGTAAGTATTGTGTAATTTCTGTTGGTAGAAGTGGTAGCAAGTGGATGGAAGGCGTTTGTGAAAGCCTTAACATAAATACTAGATCTAATAGAGTAGATATAGGTGTTAGAGTTGAAATTCCTTCGGAAATTTTCTCTCACTTAACAGACGAGTTATACGAGAGTAAAATCATGTATACTACAGAGAAGTATGGTGATAGAGTTAGAACATTTTGTATGAACCCTCACGGTGTTGTTGTTAATGAAAATACAAATGGTATCGTTACAGTTAATGGTCATAGCTATGAAGATCCTGCTTTGCACACTAAGAACACAAACTTTGCGTTGCTTGTTTCTAAACACTTTACAAAGCCATTTAATGATAGTACAGCATATGCTGAAAGTATAGCTCGTTTATCCAACATGCTTGGCGGAGGTGTTATTGTTCAAAGATTCGGTGATTTGATTCAAG
>JAKSVJ010000252.1 GCA_024408015.1 Clostridia bacterium | reverse complement strand
CTATTCAAACCTCTTGGTCTTGGAGACTGGAGAATATGCACTTCCCTCATTAGTGGCTTTATGGCAAAAGAGAGCGTAGTTTCTGTACTTGAAGTTTTGTTCAGTTCTCAGGGAGGAATTGCAGCTATTCTTACAACTTCCTCAGCCGTTGCTCTTATGGTATTCAGTCTTCTCTACACTCCATGTGTTGCTGTCGTCGCTTCAATCAAACGAGAACTCGGAGCGAAATGGGCAGTTGGCGTTGTCGTATGGCAATGTGTTGTTGCATGGGTAGTAGCTTTCATAATCCATCTAATTTTCGGCTTGTTTTGAGGTGATTTTATGAAACCGATAGATATCATTCTAATTGTTGTGTTAGTTGCTGTAGCAATATTGGCATTCATACTAAACAAACACAGAAAAAAGCACAGTAGTTGCTGTGGCAGTAATTGCTCTTGCTGCTCACAAACTTGCAACACAAACAAAAAAGACTAAAAAAATAGCTGTAATGAGAAGCTTCATTGTGATGCTCCATTACAGCTTTTTTCGTTTTAATGGTTGAACCTTTTCCCTGATTTTCCAATTCACAAAACCGTACAAATCATTAATGAAAAAGATTGCAAAGTTAACAACAACCGGAATGTACGATGGGTTCTCAATTGAAGCTGAAACCCAAAGCACAATCAATACTATGTCGTTTAAAGAATAAGCAAGACCAAAATATGACGAACGCATTATAGTCAGCGATGCACCGAAGAAAGAAGTTGCCACCGACAACGTGCTAAAAATTAGATTTGGTGTGCCAAAATATTTTAACACGAAAAACAAAGCAATTGACACAACAACGCATGCAAGCGTCAATAAAAGCCACTCTATTTTACGCATTGTGTGAATCTTTACTTCTTTGTAGCCCTCGCTTGATCTATTTTTTAGCCAAGAAATCATAGCCCAAATAGCCATTGGCATTGTCATTCCAAGGTAAGTAACAATTTCACCCCAATAATGAAATCTAATGGAAATGATTCCGTACAAAACACTGAAGATGATCATCAAAATTTGAGAAATCAAATATCCTTTTGCAGCAAAGATAAGGGATGAAACACCAACGATTGTTGCTACTAGTGTTAACAAGTCAAACGAACTTGATACAAGATTTGACCCAATGACAACTACAAGTGATGCAATCCAAAGAATCCAATCTCTTTTTTCTAAAAATCGTTTTTCCATCAATCATCAAAGTAACTTGTAAAACTCATACCAAACATGTATTCATAAATATCTCTAAAATACTCATCTGTCATGCTTGCGATAAAGTCTACAACTATCTGGTTTGGTTCTGTTTCAATATATGGTTTTAATATTGTTTTCTTTTCATTCTGATAGTTTTCAATTTTTTCTATATGTTGTGTGAAGATTGGTGACTTTCTATTGTTTGTTTCAATATCTTTCAAAAATGTTTCATAGAGTTTTGCCATCATATCCTGACTTCTCATAAGTCTGCCATTGGCTTCATATGAATGGTAAATGAATTCATAATTGTATTCCATCTCTTGCATTAATGACTTAATTGTTTCTTTTGACATACTGATGCTATTTTTATTTTATCTATTTTCAATTATGTCAACCTCATATCTTGACATTGCTGCAGAGTTAACCTTTCTGTTTGCTGTTACAAACATTTGAGGTCCTTTAATCTTCATATAGTCAAGTCTATCACTAATGATATATGCTATAACATCGGCATATCTAACAACGAGACCCTCAAGCGTAGAAGCTCTAAATCTTCTAGCTTTTTTATTTTCTGGGTCAGTATAGCATTCCTCAATTTCTTCAATAAACTTATTGTAGTCTGTTCTTATAGCAGGTACAAGCTCTTCTTCAGGCTCTTCTCCGTTATGACCAGCTACACCATCCAAAACCTGAAGGCTTACGTTATTTGGGAACAAATCAGTCAATATTCTCACTGATTGAATATTATGATTGAAATTTCTATGAGTTTGCTCGTTATATAACTTATGCAAATACTTTT
>JAKSVJ010000251.1 GCA_024408015.1 Clostridia bacterium | reverse complement strand
CTATTTCCAGTGAACAGATGCTTATTAACTTTGGTACAAGATCTATTCTTTCAAAATGGAGTCAGGATATGAGATTATCTCAGCGTCCTGCTGGTCAAATTCCTTGTGTTGTTCCTTCTACTGGTTGGGGTTATTATGGACTTATGGGTCCTGACTGGTCTAGTGCGTTGATTAATGTTCCATACAATATTTATTTGTACAACAATGACCCTGATATTTTGAAAATAAACTATGAATCTATTAAACGTAACTGTGATTTTATGGAAGGTATGACAGACGATCTTACATTAAATTATGGTACTGGTGACTGGTGTCCTCCTTTTGAAGGTCCAGCAATTTCAGTTAATATGGGTTCATATAAATGTCCTACTGAAGTAAGCGATACAGGTTTCTTCTACAATGCAGCAAAATTAGTTGCAAAAATTGCAAAAGAACTTGGTTATGAAGATGATGTTGCTTATTATGAGGATTTAGCTACACGTATTAAAGCTGTATTTAGAGAAAAGTTCTTTGATAAAAACACATACACTGTTAAAGGCGATTGTCAAACTGCAACAGGTGTAATGCTTTATTTCAATCTTTATGAAGAAGATGAATATCAAGGTTTGATTTCAAAACTTATTTCACAAATTGAAGCAAAAGATTGGCATCTTGACTTCGGTATACTCGGTTGTAAGTTTGTTATGCATACTCTTGGTAAAGCAGGAAGAAATGATGTAGGCTATAGAATGCTTGCTCAAAGAACATTCCCTGGTTGTCAGAGATGGATTGACCTTGGTGCTACAACTCTTTGGGAATGTTGGAACGGTGGAGGTTCTCATAACCATCATATGTTCTCAGATTTGTCTGCATTTATGTATAAATACATTGGTGGTATTTCACCAGATGAAAATAACCCAGGATTTAAACACATTATTCTTAGACCTGCTGTAAATTCTAACTTAAATAGCGCTCGTGCTATTCATAATAGTATGTATGGTAAAGTAAGTTGTTATTTTTCAAAGAATGATGATAATACTGTTATCAGCATTGAAGTGCCTTTTGGTTGTACAGCTACACTCTATATTCCAAGTAATTTAATTGACAAACTTAAAGAAAATGATAAGAATATTGCATCAATTTATACTACTGGTAAGAGTGGAAATGATTACTATGTTGAACTATCTTCTGGTTCTTACTATTTTGAAGCATAGTGTTTGACAAAAATTAAACGCATTTTTCGCATAAATAAAAAATAGACTCTCTATTTAATTTTACTAAATAGAGAGTTTTTTTATTTCTTATTTATTTTTTTAATTACAGCCCTTGAAATTTTGTGATATTTAAGTATACTATATATTAGTATATTATATATATAATAGGGGGACCATATGGATACTACCAAAGAGTTGTGGGATCTTGTCTTAAAAGAACTAGAAGAAGGCAAAAAATTCTCTAAGAATCTCATTGATGTTTGGTTTAAAAAATTAGAACTTGTATATCTTGATGATAAATATGCATTTGTTTTAACAGAAGATAATGGATTTGTTAATCTTTTAAATACAAAATACGCAGAACCTATAAGTGAAGCTTTTAAAGAAGTTATGAACTTAGACATTACAACCAAGATTTTCTATAAAGTTGGTTTTAGTGTAGAAGGTGCTCTTGAATCTTTATATAATTCAAATAAAGAAGATTCAAACACAAATGTTTCTTCAAATGTTGATCAAAAAGATGAAATTTCATATAGACCAGCAGATTCATTTATAAATTCTTCAAATGTATATCCACTCCACATCCAGATATCCTTGTCTGGGAACTTCTCCTTGCATTCCTTGCACAATTGAATGACTTGCTTCCTATTGTCACTCAACTTGCTCATTGGCTCTCCACCCATCAAACTTAGACCAGATACGATTGGATTTGCCAATTCCTTGAATATTTTCTCTTTTGCTTCGTCATCAAATAACTTACCATATTCTGGATTTTGAGCATCTGGATTGAAGCAACCTGGACATTTTCTGGAACATCCACAAACC
>JAKSVJ010000250.1 GCA_024408015.1 Clostridia bacterium | reverse complement strand
TTTCTGACAGCCTCTAGAATAATAGTTATCTTTGATTACTATTTATTCTTCTTTAATGCTGCTATTGCTTCTGGATCTGGTTGTTGAAGAGCCATGCAATGAATGTTTCCTCCACACATTGACCATTCCTTAGTATAAATTCTAATGATTTCACGTTCAGGCATAATTTCTTTGAACATGTTGATTGCGATTTCATCTTCTGGGCAATCATACATTGGAACTAATAGTCCACCATTTACAAAGTAACTGTTAATATAAGTTACTGCTAATGGCATATTAGGATCTCTTGGTGCAGCACTTTCAGAAATATCTACTCCTTCTGCTTGTTCAGGAGTGATGTGTAATACTGGTGGAATAGGGATTTTGTGAATGATAAGTTTTCTACCTTTTGCATCAGTAGCATCCTTTAATGTATCATAAGCAGCTTTAAGATTTGGATATTGAGGGTTTGTTTCATCATCAGTCCATGATAGAACGATTTCACCAGGTCTAACAAAGAAGCATACATCATCGATGTGACCATCAGTCTCATCAAATGCCATACCGTCTTTTAACCAAATAACTTTTTCAAGTCCCATATACTCTTTGAAGTAGTTTTCAACTTCTTCCTTAGTTAAATGAGGATTACGATTATGATTAAGAACAGAATTTTCAGTAACGATTAATGTTCCCTCACCATCGATTTGCATAGCACCACCTTCAAAAACCATCTTATCGCTTAAGTTATAACGATCGTAGTTTTCAAGGTCTAATAGTTTAGTAGCAAATTCTTGATCCCTCTTCCAAGGGAAATATAAGCCACCTTCTAATCCACCATAAGCATTCCAACCCCATGTAACACCACGCATTTCACCTTCGTCGTTAATTACATAGAATGGACCTTTGTCTTGTGCCCAAGCATCATCAATTGTCATTTCAACAACTCTTACTTCTTCAGGAAGTCTTGCACGAGCATTTTCGTATTGATCTGCAGAGCAGAATACAGTTAATGCTTCATGTTTGATGATTTCTTTTGCAACTTCTACTAATACTTTTTGAGCTACCTTACCACCATTTGGCCAAGTGTCTTGTCTTTCAGGCCAAATCAAGAAATCTTGTTTTCTTGGTAAGAATTCAGCTGGCATATAAAAGCCATCTTGTTTTGGTGTAGTTTTTAATGTTCTCATTTTTTCCCTCCTTTTCTTTGAGAATTATTTGCACCTATTGTTTTGTAATAACAGTTCCTGATTCACCAGTCATTGCTAATGAAGCTTTTTCTAGTGATACAATAACTGCTTTTCTACCTTGTTTGCTAGAAGCAAATGTTTTACAAGCAACTACTTTTGGAAGCATACTTCCTGGAGCGAAGTGTCCTTCTGATGTAAGCTTTTCTGCTTCTTCAACAGTTATTTCTTTTAATTCTTTTTGATCTGGTTTATTGAAATTAATACAAACTCTATCAACTGCAGTTAATATAAATAGATAATCAGCATCAACAAGTTCAGCAAGTTTTTCACTTGCAAAGTCTTTATCAATTACAGCAGCAACACCAGTATAATCGCCTTGACTGTTTTTAACAACAGGGATGCCGCCGCCGCCACAAGCAATAACAATGTTATTGTTTTGAACTAATTGTAAGATTGCATCTTTTTCAACAATATCAATTGGAAGTGGTGAAGGTACAACTCTTCTCCATCCTCTTCCTGCGTCTTCTTTAAAAGTTTGTTCAGGTTTTTGTGCCATTATTGCCTTTGCTTCTTCTTCAGATACAAAGGAACCAATTGGTTTTGTTGGATTAGCGAAAGCTTTATCATCTTTTGAAACCTCTACTTGAGTTACAACAGTTAGTACATTTTTATTTATGCCTTGTTTTGTTGCTTCTTTTAAAATAGCGTTTTGAAGATGATATCCAATATATCCTTGAGACATAGCACCACATTCAGGGAAAGGCATTGCAGGAGTTTTTCCACCGTTCTTGCTAGAAAAATCCATTGCATTATTAATCATTCCGACTTGTGGACCATTTCCATGAACAATAACTACTTCATTTCC
>JAKSVJ010000025.1 GCA_024408015.1 Clostridia bacterium | reverse complement strand
ATCTATTTGCAACATCTTCATTATCTTTTGCAAGCTTAGCTATACTTGAAATGATAGCATCGTCTCTTTCAACAGCAATACCACTCTTGATAAAGAACATATCAAGTTTGATTTCATCCATTGAAAGTTGTTTCAATGTATTATATGAAGAGTATCCTACTCCAAAGTCATCGATTGAACACTTAAATCCGTTCTTGTGTAATCTTTCAATGATAACTCTAAGAGTGTCATAATCTTCGTAAGCAAAGCTTTCTGTAAATTCAATAGTTAGATATCCATTTGGGATACCATAATTGTTTTTAATTCCTATGTAGTAGTCAAGGAAGTCTGGCTGGCTCGCAGTAACACGGGATACGTTTACTGAAACCGGATATACCCTTTGCTTGTTTGCAAAACATTCCTGGAGATATGCACACACGTTTTCGTATACATAACGGTCAAGTTTGTTTACAAATCCATTTGCTTCAAACAATGGCATGAACAATCCTGGAGAGTGATATACATCCTTTTCTGGGTCGTACCAACGAACCAAGGCTTCTGAACCATCAATTGTGTTTTTATTGATGTTATATTTTGGCTGGTAGAAGATACGGAACTCCTTGTTGGCAATAGCACCATGCATCTTAAGCTCGATGTTAGTGATTTCAACCTTTTCCTGGTGTTCTTGTTCACTATAGAATCTATAGCTTTCTGTTTCTCCTGCCTGCTTGTTATTTCTAGCTTCAACCGCATACTCAACATATTGATGGGGTTTAACAGTTAAGTTCCTATCTACTTCATAAACGCCAAATACAAGTGATGGTGTATATGAACGGTTTGAACTAAGACCCGTATACTTGTTAAGTAATGCATTCATGATTTTAAGTCTACCCACAGCATTATCAATATCTTTGTAATGCAACAAAAGTAGGAACTGTCCACGTCCGGTATATGCATATTGTTCTTCAATTTGCATAGCTTTCTGGAAAATCATCAACACATAGTTAATAACGCCTTCAACGGCATTTTCTCCAAGTGTCTCTTCATAGAACTTGAAGTTTCTAATTTCAGCACTTACAACCGTGAATTTAGTTGCTTTGTTGTTATTTAATATATGAGGAAGATCTCTCTCGAAACCAGCTTCAGTAAGACAGTTGTATTTCTTATCTGTCATACCAACTTCTTCGAGTGTCTTGTTAACTCTTCTCTGGTGTACAATTGAGAATGCAGCGAATCCAATAAACACGACAAAGAATACAATGAGTGTACCCAAAATAGCGTTAACAAAAATATAACCCGAGCTATATGCATATTCTGATTGATACATACAAACAATGGAGTATTCACCGCCATTTTCAGATACGTTTTCAATTGCAAGAATATATGGAACAAGATCAATTTGGAATTCGATAATCTCAGACTTTCCTTCAATAATCAAAGAAGAAACTTTGCTCTTGAATTGCAAGTCGTTGGCTTTTTCTCCGATATATGTAAACAAGTTAGAGTGTTCAAACACTCCTGTTCCGGAGAATACCTTGTATATTTCACCATTTCTAGAACAGAAAACAAACAAATCAGCCTGCTCAACAACTTCGTTATCTTTGTCAATGTCAATTGTATATAGAGTGCTTACAGGATAATACAAAACGATACCATCAGCAAAGTCACAATCTTTAATTGGACAATAAACTGCAAGCATATACATACCATATTCAGTTTCGAAAAATGGGGCTGATGTTTCAATGCTATCGTGTCCAGCTAATGCCATGATTTCTGAGCTTTCATGAGCATAAATTGAACCATAATAGTATATGTCGCCATCTTTAAAGTATCTAGCAAATTTCAAATCTTCAAATTCTTCGTTTTCAGTAAGTCTATACACTGATTCAAAGAAGTCTACATTTGTTTTTGCTTTTTTTACTAACTGAGCAGCCATAGATGCCTTGGCTTCGTAACGTTCAACTTTTAACTTTATCTGTGAAGATAACTTCTGAGCGTTAAGTTCAACCTTGAGTGTCGCTTGAGATTGCATCTCTTCAGAGAAGCTCTCAAGAAGCACGACTGAACATGCTGCCAAAATGATACTAATAAAGATAACTAACGTTGATAGCAATACCCTAGAGTTTTTCTTTAAAAATCCTGCCATCTCTAATTTCCTTTATTTTTTGCCTTTGAGTTTAGCGAGTTCTTCTTCATAAACATGCATTTGATGTCTTTCTCTATCAATCAAAACAGTGTATTTGTTGAAATACTCAACATCTTCATCGCTCGCTGTGTTATGAGTTAGAATGGCATCAACAAGAGCTGCTTGTGAACGTGAGCGTTTTTGCTCAAATTCTTCAATTCTTGCCTTGCAATTAGATATATACCTCTTTAATTTAAGTTGTCTAAGAATATCCATGCTAATTCTTCCTTAATATATAGACAGCTATTCGCCGTCGTTATTTTGTTCTTCTGCCTTTTTCTTTTCGTCTTCAGCTTTAAGTCTTTCAACTTCTTCGGCTATACGCTCTTCCATTGTCTTCTCGTGTTCAGGCTCTTCTTCTTTCTTTTTGCTCTTTGCATAATTTACAAAGTCCGGAACCGTGAACAAGACAACAACAACTAAAGCTATACCGACCAAAGAGAAGAATCCATAAGACGTCATAAGTAATCTTCCAATCTTTGTTAAGATAGGTAACTTACTTACGTATCTTGCCACAACCTTATCTGCCTTTGCAGTATATTTATCCGCAACAACGTTATTGTCACCTTTTGTAATGAATTCTTTGCCGTCTTCACTGATTTCAATAACTCTGTGAGTATTAAGACTTCCATCCAATGCTGGGTCGTCAGAATGGAAAACAATTACATCTCCGACCTTTATATCAGATGGGTCAATTTTTTCAACCAATATGTAACTCTTGGCTGGGATCTCAGTTTCCATACTTGGAGTTAATACCCACACAAATGACTTGTTGAACAAGAATGTCATTTTATCTTGAGCTTTTGATATAAATACAACAGCAGCAAGAGCGACAACAGCAACAAGAATAATTGTTGAAATTGTATTAATTGCTATTTTAATAGCTTTTTTCATTTTACCCTCTATTTTTTACCCTGTCTAATTCTCTTGTCAGCTTCAAGAGCAATGCTGATTGAATCAATAATTTCTTGCGCTGAATCTTTTGGCGCACTTGGCATTGTAATCTTGTTTTTGACATTGAATTCTGAAGTGTCAATTTCTTCAAGTTCATCAATAATTCTTGGCTTGAATGGTTTCTCTAGAGCTTTTGCATCAAGAGTTTCATCAGCATCAAAGTCACTATTGATTTTGTGTCTAAATATTATGTATTGAGCTGCCACAGCATAGTAAAGCTGTTCAATATAGCTTTCATCTATGTTTTCAAGCTGCTCTTTTACAACAAGTTCATATCCTGTTTCATCAAATGATGAAATGAATTCCCAAAGAGTTAAACACTGTCTAAGCTCTCTGTTTTTCAAAATTGCATTGGTTCTAATTACAGGTGGTCTAATATATGCCTGTCCCATGTTCTTAACAAATTCAGAACCCATGTATGTGTTAACAATATTGTTAATCTTTTGAACTCTTTCCCACAATGTTGAAGTGTATGTATAGTTCTTGTCTACCAACTCGTCTTCTTTGATTGGCTCATCAAGTTCAATTTTAAAATCAATCTTACCCTTCAAGTCCCCATGAGTGAACTTTTCATGGAATTCAATTGTGGTTTCTTTTTCATCAGCACCATCTTTGAGAGCAATTTCATATCTCTTACTAACAAAGATGTAAAGATTGAGAATGAGAGAGTTTACAAACTTATTCTCATAAGTCATCATTGTCTCATCTCTAAATACATTGAGAATCTTTGATGGAGTAATTGTATCTCCTTCAATTCTAGAGATAAGATTTGTGTGCTGTGACAAATGTTGGATTGATCTTGAAGAAATGCTTCTTGAAAGTTCAATCGGAACAAGCTCTTCTCTTTCTTCAATAAACTTAGATGGTCTACGAATAACAAGGTCAAGCGCTGCGAGTGAATCTTCAACAGCTCTTACCCATGTTTCATCAATCGCTCTAAGCATTATTCTCTTTCTAAGTGACATTGTTGCATCGCCACTCTTGAGAATATGAAGAACTGTTGGTAAGAAGTCATAGTCTTTTGCAAGATCCTTCATGAAATCAGTGAGATCTCTTGTGAATTCACCAAATCTTGAAGTATCTATTTGAGAATCTAAGTATTCTAAATCCTCTTGTTTTTCATCATTTTGCTTGTTCTTTTCGTCAATGATTCTAGAAAGATCACCATGGATGTTGAGCTTTTGGATATATTCCTTTGTAAGTTCAACTTTACCACCCTCAACACGCATTTTAATAAGGCCTTTTTCAATAAGGGACTTAGTGGTTTCGTTTTTGAGTCTAAAGTCTTCTGTACAAGGTTTTTCAAGAGCCTCAATACCAAGTTTTGACATCATTGTTTCAATTCTTGGTAATACTTTATTTAGTGATTTTTCATCTCTGATTTTGAACAAAACTGGTACTTTTGAGAATTGTTTTTGACCAACAATCTTTGCACCATTTCTCTTCTTTTCGTTGTCACCTAAACATTCTTTTGCAAGATAAACGTACAAAGACTTACCTTTAACGTTTATTTTTGCACACTGTGTTCTTCCTTTATTAAATGATTCATATTTCCAGCTTACAGTCTGTTTTACGCTCTTATATGAAAGAATAGCTTGTTTTACTTTGTTATAGTATTCTTTTATAGAATCCTCTGACTGAATGAGACGAGCCATATATGATCTTGTGAATTCAAGACTTACTGGTTTGTCACCATCAGCATCAGGTACCATTACAACGTTATTCTTAACGCTACTTGGCAATGGTCCATTATCTTCCTCTTCTTCAGCGTCTTCCTTATCATATTCTGCATCCGTGTCAAATAGAGAATCCATTGTTTTTGTATCATCATTGACATCAGTTGTCATCGGGAATCCCTTACCAAAAAGGAATTGAGGTTTCGCAATAGGTTTTACAAGTCCCATGTCAACAAGTTCTTTGCTTGATAAGAATGGTACTACAAAATCCTGTTTTTCATAATTTTCATCTTTTACAAGATTTTCTTTTTCACACACTTTGGAGATGAGTTCCAAAGCGTATTTCGCACCTCTATCACTTCTAACTTTTAAAAGTGAAGGAACGGAAGAAAATTTCTTTTTAGCGCTTACGTCTTTAACGTGAAATTTAGCATCAAGCTCGTTTGGATCGAGTGAGAGATAAACATATACTGTCTTTCCTCTTAGATTAATCTTTACAAGAGGATCTCTTCCGACCTTGAATGTATCATAGTCGTTGCTGACCTTTGCCTTCATTTTATTATATGAAAGCAAATCATTCTTTATGTCTGAATAGTATTGCTTTGCTTCTTCGCTTGATTGATGAAGTCTTGATTTAAATGATGTTTTAAATACATACTCATCACTTGGGTATAGGGATGAAAACTCATCTTTTTCTTCAACTTCGTCATCTGTCTCTTCAATCTCGTCGTTAGGGAGAGATTGTTTTTCATCATCTATATTTAAAGCGTTGTCTTGTTCATAAATCATGTCTTATCTCCTCCTTTGCGAAATAGTGAAATTAGAACATCTTTTGGAGTCTCTGCAAGTATGCATTACACTCTGTCATCATATCCTTACCGAACAATTCATCCATATATCTCATAAGACCCTTAATTTCATCTCTAATGAGTGAAAGGTTAAGACCTTCAAACTTACGATATACTTTAGTAGCAAGAATATAGTCAATACCAGCAACTTCTGTGCCACCGCACGCTACATATACTGGAACGAAAATCTTAAGCTGTTTCATAATACGGTTACCGAAGGCAACTCTGAAATGCTCAATAACATAAAGGTCAAGTTGTGCAATCTTATCAAGGTTTTCTTGACATACTGGATAATCTTCAACTGCCTTTTTGTATAGGCTTTCAACGTATGAATATGAGATCTTCTTAGCTTCTGTGTATGGTGCATCAAATGCAATACCCTTTGTATCAAGGTTAATTACAAGAGCACGGTCATATACTTTATCTGATACGGCGAATGTTGAGTCGTCGTTGTTAGCTGTACCAATGTACCAAACGTTCTGAGGAATTTTAAGTTTACCATCTTCAAGATGAGCAGGGTCACCTTCCTGTGTTGCAGGAATAATTTCGATCTTCCATTCAGATGGGTCTGGCATTTCAAGGATAGAAAGCATTTCCGCGAAGTAATATTCGACACGGGCAATGTTCATTTCATCGAGTACGATGATGTTAATGTCATCTGTGTATGATGATTCGTAAATTCTTTTAAGAACTTCTGTTTCGTTGAACTTCTTTGTGAATTCGTTGTAGAATCCGAAAAGTTCTGTTCTATCACGCCATGAAGGCTGAACTGACGCGATAGTTGTATCATTCTGGAAGTATTTACCCATCATATATGGGAGAGATGTTTTACCTGTACCTGAAATACCTTGCAAAAGAATGAGCTTTGTTGAAGCAAGTCCGGCAATCATAAGACGAATTACTCTTACGTCATAGTACAAGTGTGAACGGCTACATGCAAAGTTACGAATATCGTCACAGAGCTCCTGAAGGTTCATAGAACAATCATATTCAGGTGCTTTATAGAATGTATATTTATCATCAACTGCAGAAAGACGGAAGAATCTCTTTCCTGATGCGACTGGAGTTGCAGGGTTTGTTCCTTCTGCTACTGTAGTAGCAACTTGTGCAACTGCACCACCGGCAGCGCCAGCACCTACAAGACCTGTAGCACCAACGCTTTGGCCATCCTCAAACAATCCTCTAAGGTCTTCGTATGACAATCCTTCAGGACCAACCTTGAGTGCCAAAATTCTTTCGTTTTCACCTGCAAGTCTTACAACTTCTCTGTGCAAATCTGCAATTTCTTCGAGCAAGTCTTCACTACCTACAATGGTTTTACGGAAACGCACATATTTTCTAATAAGGAGAACAATCATGAATATGATAAGTCCCCAAACAAGATATGTTAGGATAAATGCAAGTACTGCAAGTGCCCAACCTATGATATTAAAGTCGGATTTGTATCTATCAAATAATCCTATATACAAACCGAAGTTAAATATTTGGAAAAGACCCAAGAAGATATTCTTGACACAATCCCAAATACCGCCAAGCATTGTTGACATAAATTGAAAAAACCAGTTTAAAAAGCCTTCCATGTTTACTCCTTTTCAATTTGACTGCAAGAAAAGCAAAAGCCGCAGTCCATTATGATTGCGGCCAATGTGTATTTTTATATAAACCCGCAATATTCTATTCTTGCAAATATCAATTTGCATCAAAAGCGTCATGGTGACATCATTACACTTTTGCGGGTCCTGCCGGCATTCACAGCTTTTGCCGGTACCTGGGTTACTTAAGAATTGTTAATGCTGACTCTTAAGGCCTTTAATATTTAGACCATTGTCACATTTAGGTCATTTGTCGTTTTTATTCAGCTGCTTTTTCTTTTGTTGTATCATCTTCAACTTCGTCTGCAGTTGTTTCTGCTTCTTTAGCTGTTTCTTCTACAACTTCTTCTGCTGGAGTTTCTTCAACAACTTCTTCTGCTTCTTCAGCTTTAGCTTCTTCTGCAGGCGTAACATTTTCAACAGGCACTTCAATTGTATCTGCTGGTGTTTCTTCTGCTGGAGCTTCAGTTGATTCTGCAACAGGAAGATCTGTTGTCTTTTCAAGTTCTTCTGTTGGTGTTGCAGCTTGATTTGCAGCAGCCTGCTGTCTTAAGTATTCTTCAATAGCACGCTGTTTGATGAGCTCTTCATCAGCTGTTGAGATAACTTTCTTATTCTTGTTCTTAAGAGACATAACTGTCATGATGAACAATACAAGTTCGTAAATGAAGAATGCTACGAGAGGAAGTACTACACAAACACCAAAACCAAGTTGTGTGTTAAGGAAGTTAAGTGCTGCACCAATTCCTCCAACTTTTCCACCCTTGTAACCAAAAGCATCCCAATAACAGAGGATATCTGTTGGTTGAAGTGTGTAATTATCTGCTATAGCGTTATTATCACCTTTTGTGAGGTATGACACTGTTGCACCACTTGCGTTTTTGTTAACTGTAACAATACGGTGAGTGTTAATGTATTTAGAACCATCTGCGTTATATGCCCAATATGATACTACATCGCCCTCTTGGAATTTGTAGATTTCTTCATCACCTTTAACGAGTTTTGTGAAAATCATATCTCCTGTCATGATTGTTGGTTCCATTGAAGGAGATTTAACGGCCATAAACACTGTTCCGTTGATATTTGGTAGGCCATCGCCTAAGTTAAGAATGAATGCGTAAACTGTTGTCAAAACAGCAAACACAAGGAAAATCCAGATTAAGACATCAACAATAATCTTGCCAACACTCTTTTTCTTTTTTGGTTGGGTATTGTCCATAATTACCTCGCAAATCTATATTTTTTCAAAAATCATATCGTGTAAAAAAGAATTTCGCGCACGTATACGCGTTATCATATTATCACTAGGAAAGAACTTTGTCAACTAAAAAATATCATTTTGCATTGATGTGCCTTGAATTTTCCACTTTTTCAAAGCGTTTTGTGGAAAAGAATAATACGCACATTGGGGCTTAAAACCACCAAATATTGTTGCGAAACTTTTGTTACAAACAAAATGTTGAAAATCAAGCATTTTAATGTTGTCAAGATTTCAATTGTGTGGTAACATTGACACGGCAAAAATTTTTTTGGAGGAAATATGCAAAACCTCGAAATAACAAAAGAAAAATGCTTAAATTGCAGGAATTGCTCACTTTGTGACACAAGAAAAAATGTTGTGTTCGGGGTTGGCAATGAGTCATCTCCAATTGTATTTGTTGGAGAAGCTCCGGGCGAAAATGAAGATATAGAAGGTATACCATTTGTTGGTGCTGCAGGTAAGTTTTTTGACAAGTACTTACTAGCAGTCGACATTCCTCGAGATGATGTGTATATATGCAACATCTTGAAGTGTAGACCACCGAAAAATCGCGATCCAAAACCAGAAGAAGAGGACGCTTGTCTTCCTTGGTTAAGAGAACAAATAAAGGCAATTAATCCAAAGGTTATTATATGTCTTGGCCGTATTGCAGCATCCAGGTTAATCGGACCTGACTTTAAGATAACAAGGGACCATGGCAAATGGTTCGATAAAGGAAACTTTAAAATGTGCGCGGTTTATCACCCATCTGCACTATTAAGAGATCCTTCAAAAAAAGTTGCAATGCTTGAAGATATGATTGAAATTGCTAAAGTATATAAGGAGTTAAAAGTATGAGAGCCGTTATCGTAACACAACGACCACAAAACATTCCTAATGTTTATCCAGAACACATAAAAGACGAGATCAAAAATCTTTTCGATCTTTTAGATGATATAAAGAGCAAAGATGAATTTGTAGCCAGAAAAACTGAACTAAAAGATGTTGATGTTATTTTCTCAACATGGGGCATGCTTCCTTTGACAAAAGAAGAGATAAAAGAATACATTCCAAACGTTAAAGCTGTATTTTATGCTGCCGGAACAGTTCAATATTTTTCAAAACCATTCATTGAATCTGGAATTGAAGTTCATAGTGCTTGGGCTGCTAATGCAGTTCCTGTTATTGAAATGGCAAGCGCATTTATAATACTCGCTAACAAGGGATATTTCCAAAGAATAGTAAAATCAAGAAGCATGTGGTCAAACAATGACCCTCAAGTTTTTTATCCTGGAAACTACAAGACAAAAGTTGGTCTTTTGGGTGCAGGTATGATTGGCAAGGGTGTCATTAACAAACTAAAATCAACTGAACTTGATATATATGTTTTTGACCCATTCCTTCCAGACGAAGTTGCTGCAAATTTAGGAG
>JAKSVJ010000249.1 GCA_024408015.1 Clostridia bacterium | reverse complement strand
AAAGTTATAACAGAACTGCATATGCAGGTGCATCGACAGGAAAACAAATTGTCACAGCTTTGATTAGAGAAACCAGAAAATATGAATGTTCTGGAAAAATCGAGAGAATCGTTGGGCTTAACTTCTATTCTGCATTAATTAAGAACAAGAGATGCTATGGCGCTCTATTCCATAATAAAGTTACAAATGCTCTTGAACCTATATATGCTGACTCAGTTGTAATTGCTACAGGTGGACAAAACCAATTGTTTGGCAAAACAACAGGAACTGCTCTATGCGATGGATACGTTGCCGGAGAATTGTTCTTGCAGGGAGCAGTACTAAAAAATCTAGAATTCATCCAATATCATCCAACCACCATAGAGACATCTCTTAAAAGAATGCTCATTTCAGAGGCGGCTCGTGGCGAAGGTGGAAGACTATATTATCTTGATGGAGATAAAAGAGTCTATTTCATGGAAGAAAGATTCGGTGAGAAGGGCAATTTAATGCCACGTGATGTTGTATCAAGATGTATGTTTGAATTAGGGAAGCCTATTTTTCTTGATGTTTCATTTTTGGGTGAAGAGACAATTCTTTCCAAAATTGGAGAAGTATATGACTTGTGTAAATCATATCTTAATATTGATATCACAAAAGAAAGCATACCAGTAGCTCCTTCTGTGCATTTCTTCATGGGTGGATTAGCCGTTGATAAGAATCATAGAACTAGCATTGAAAATATTTATGCAGTTGGCGAGTGCGCGTCAATTTATCATGGTGCAAATAGACTAGGCGGAAACTCTTTATTAGCTGCTGTTCATAGTGGTAGGGTAGCTGCTGCAGACATAAAGGCAAACAACAATGAAAATGAAATTGAGAGTTTTGGCGACTATATTGAACAAGAAAACAAGACTCTAAATGCTATGTGTCAAGTTGAAAATGGAAAATCTCCAATCGCTATATTTAATAACCTAGCCACAATAATGAAATCAAATTTAGGTATAGTTAGAAGTGGCGATGACCTCAAATCGACGATATCCGTAATTGATGAAATTATTGAATCATCTAATGAGGTTGATTTATCAAAATCTCTATCTACTTATCAAGCATATAGTGTAAGGGCTATACTCACTTTGGCAAGAGCAATGGCTACATGTGCAAATGAGAGAAAAGAGACTAGAGGCGCACATATACGCAAAGATTATCCGGATACAAAAGAAGAATATGAGAAATGTTCATTAATCAAATATGATAATGGAGAGTATATTGTAAGATACGAAAAGGAGGACGAGATATGTTGGTAAGAATCAAACGACAAGCTGGTCCAAACTTTGATCCAATATGGCAAACATTTGAAATTGATTGTGACCCAAATACAGCTATTGCATCAGTAATAAATAAGTTAAATGCTAGAGATAATCTAGTTGATGTTGATGGCAATAAAGCATCTTTGATTAAATGGGAATGTGGTTGTTCTCAAAAATTGTGTGGAGCATGTGCTATGGTTATTAACGGAAAACCAGCTCTTGCATGTTCTACATATATTAAAGATTTCAACACAAGTGAGATTACAATAGCACCACTGTCTAAATTTCCAGTTGTTGAGGATTTAATAGTTGATAGAAGTATCATTCAAGAGAATTTAAAAGAAGCTAAGGCATATATTGATGAATATGCATCGACTAAGCCTAAAGATTACGCTCAACTTTATTCTGTTTCTAAATGCTTAAAGTGTGGCTTGTGCCTTGAAGTATGTCCAAACTATAACAAAGGAGAACATTTCTTCGGTGCAATGTTTGCAAATGAAAGCTTTGATCTAATTAAGCAAACTGCAAATAGAAAAAAAGAACTAAAGAAAGAATTTTCAAAGCATTTTGCTAAAGGATGTTCAAAATCATTATCATGTATTGAAGTTTGTCCTATGAAAATTGATACAATAGCTTCAATGACAAGAGCAAAGTGAAAAATGAGACTCGGTGAGATTATTCATTGCACTTAATTATACAAAAAACGGCTTCATTTGCGGTCGCCTTTCGTCTTGAAAGATGCAAC
>JAKSVJ010000248.1 GCA_024408015.1 Clostridia bacterium | reverse complement strand
CGACCATTGTTAAACCAATAAATCCTGCTGCGAGTTTTGTAAATAATTTGTTCATTTATTTTTTCCTCCTTTCTTTTAAATTTGAACATTAGAGATTCAATCAATTTTTAATCAATTTTATCTCTACATAAGAACGAGGATTTTCTTATATATGTTCAGAATGTTATGCATCGACACTCTTTACATTTTTATTCTCGTTCTTTTAAGAGAGTGTGTGTTTAAGGCTCACTGGCTAACTGAGCCTATGTACACACACCCCCGCTATAATTCTAAGAAGAAGAAGAAGAAGAAGAAGAAGCAAGCACTTTCAAGTGGAGAGTGCCAATTACTATTTATAAATAGTAACGTCGTTTTTAAACAAAATAAAAAAGTGGACATCCATAAGAGAATATCCACTTAGTTTGGCTAGATTTTTTTGTTAATTATGTTGTCTACGTCTGCGAATGTAGAAGTATGTACCAATAGCTGTAACACTTAAAAGTGAAACAATAACAATGATTGCAATTGAACCATTATCGTTCATTGTTGGAAGCACATTGATACGAGGTGATGGTGTAACGCTTCTATTCATGAAGTTTTCTAAACCATATCTTTCAACTATATGGTCATATCTTTCAAGTAATGATGCAGGAGTTGGATCTTCACCTGTTGCAACTTTTGCTTGATCGGCTGCACTTAATTTCAAATAGTTTGCTTTGATTCCACTCCATGCATTTGTTATTGCAGTTGTATTATCTGCATCAGGATTTGAACATGCGGCATTTGTAGCTGTATTCCAATCTGAAACAAACTTTGAAATTGTGTATGGTTCTACTTTTTTATAGAGTTGAACACTTTGTTGACCGCTTGTATAGTATCTAAATCTATCTTGACCAGAATTTTTATTGTACTTTATTTGAACATTTGCACCATCCTTGATTCCTTCACCACAAATATTCGCATACCCATCGGAATATGAAAGAGTATTTAATTGCTCAGAATCTTTAAAATCCAAGCCGTTAGATGATGCACTTCTTCCAATAAATTTCTCGTTATTATCTCCACCATTGATCTTAATGGAATATCCTCCAGTCATTGAAGCAATGGTTAATGAAACTGAGCCAAGAGGTTTTGTAATTTGATTGTTTACAATGCTGGCTTCAACATAACAGTTACTAACATCAACGCCTGTCCAAACATAGGCAGTAGATGCGCTTGGCTCGTAAACTAACAAATATTCACCAGACCAATCGCTTTGCGTTGATATAACTTTTTCATACGAATCAGCAACGTATTCTGTAACAGTTACGGTTTGTGGATCACTATCAGCGGTTTTTTCTTCATATGTTGCTGTAGCAGTAACACTTGTCACACCTAAAGCAGGTGCGGAAGGATCAAACTCCCATTCTGCATCATTAGTAACGTCTAAAGTTGAATCATCATCATAGTGAGCTGTGACAGTTAATCCATCTGGATCCCAACTTTCTGCAGTAGTATATTCGGTTTTTTTCATAGAACCTTCAACAGAAATGGATGTTAATGTTTTTTCTGGTTCATCAGAGTTTTTGTAAAGAGATGCGCTTTCTACGCAAACAATTCCATTTGTTGTAGTTGTATTAGCTAAGTCAAAAGAAATTTTATAGAAGCATTTCTCGGCCCAATAAGTTCCTGTTGATGGCACAAAATTAAATGAAGCGGCAGACTTTGTGATCGTCCCACCAGCTACGTAATCAACCTGAGTGCTTAATGTTGAATCGGAATAAACATAGAGACCCCATGAATTGACTGACATATTAGCTTTTGAAAGGCTGCCATCAGCAATCTTAACTGTGACCTTTGTAATTTGATCGTCTATTGCCGTTTTATTATTAAAATAACAAGGATTAGCGCTGGATAATGTTGCTTGTTTGCCACCAAACTTGACATATCCCCAGCCATTATTATTATTTGCGCCATTAGTAACATTCCAATTTCCATAATCCCAAGAATCGTTATAGTTGGCGTGTCCTGCAGTTTTTAGTGAAAAATCACATGAGTCAGCAAGAACATCAGCAGCGTTAGCTTCAACAGCAT
>JAKSVJ010000247.1 GCA_024408015.1 Clostridia bacterium | reverse complement strand
CAATGAGTTTTACATATGCTCTATCTGCATCAATATTGCCCTTCTTATCTTTGCATTCTTCGATAACTGTTACGACATCTTGAGGCTTTGAAAGAATTTCAACAATCTTGTCTGCATTTTTAGCATCAAAACAAATTGTAGGCATCTCTTCTTTGATGTTTGACAAACCGAATGAGATGTTCTGATATACTGTCATGTTTGGCCACAAAGCGTAGTTCTGGAAAAGGAATCCAACGTGACGCTTGTTAGCTGGAATGTTAATTCCCTGCTCACTATCAAATACAACCTGATCTCCAATTGTGATTCTACCTGATGTAGGTGTTTCAAGACCAGCAATCATTCTAAGTGTTGTTGTCTTACCACATCCTGAAGGACCAAGAAGTGTGATGAATGAGCAATCATCTATTGTTAGGTCAAGGTGGTCAACAGCATAAAAGCCTTGCCATCTGTAACGTCTGTTAAAACTATTTTTGGCATATAAATTAACCTCCAATTCCTTCATCAAGGCTCGCACCAGTTATCTTATTTACAACTGTGTTACTGATGAGGATGGTTACTATAAGAATTAAGTTGATACCACTTGAGAATGCGTAAAGACCCATTTCGTCGAAGTAGTCAAGTGTTGTTGAAAGGATAAATCCTTGTACGCAGAGGAGCATGAACAAAGAGAGCTCTCTAAGACATGTCATGAATGGAAGAAGGAATCCACTAATAATGGATGACTTCTGAATCGGAATAATGATTCTAACCATTCTCTTCCACCACGGTACATTTTGGATAATCGCTGCTTCTTCAATTTCACCACTAAGCTGAAGCATTGAGTTAAGTGCGCTTCTGCTCGCGAATGGGATATATTTTACTGCACCAACGATGATAAGAATCCAATATGTGTTATAAAGGTTGAAATATGGGTTGGAGAGCAAAATAAAGAATGCGATACCAACAGCAACTGATGGCATAAGGTATGGAAGGAATGCTACACTGTTAACGTAGTTTGCAAATTTGCTTCTACGATTCTTTGATACAGCATAACCAATAAGTGTACCAAGAGTACCAGCAACGAGTGAACAAACAACTGCAACGAGCATTGTTCCACCAAACGCTGACCAAATCGTCTTGTTGTACAAGATACCCATCTGACCATACATACCATTCTCTGTTACATTTTCACTTGTAACCCACCACTTTGTTGTGAGGTTTGAAAGCTTCCATGTATAGAAGAAGCTATAGTCACCAGGGTTTGGTAAGAATGTTTCAAGTGCAAATGAAACAATTGGGAAAATACTTGTAAAGAATGTAAGTACAATAAGGATTATAGCAATAACAATTCTTCCGACTTTACCAAGATTGATCTTTGAAATCTGACCACTCTTACCTGTAACTGTCGTATAGTTCTTACGGCTCTTAAGGCTTCGCTGGTTAATATACATAATCGCGAGTCCCAAAACCATCATAATAACTGCAAGAATACTTGCTTCGCCGGCATATTTTGAGTTCATCTCAAGATATCTTGTTGAAAGAGTTGAGAGTTTTAGATAATGTGGAACAGGATATGAACCCATTGCACCACCAAATACAAGAAGAATTGTTGAAAGAATAGCAGGTCTTACAAGAGGAAGTGTTACTCTAAACATTATCTTTGTCTTTGGAGTATTCAAAATTGTAGCGGCTTCTTCAAGGTTGGCATCCATATTACGGGAGATACCACCGATAAGTATATATGCGAAAGGCGCATAGTGAAGACCAAGTGTGATTACTGATGGGAATAGACCCTGACAGAACCAAATTGGCATATTAATACCAAACAAACCAGCAAAGATACCATCTTTTGTATGGCAAATTGCGTTTGAGTCAAACAAGTTTTTCCAAACCATTGCCAAAGTCCATTGTGGCATGATATATGGGAAAATAAAGATTGAACTCAAGTACTTCTTACAAGCAAGATTTGTTCTTGTTACGAGGAATGCGATGATACCACCATAAAGAATTGCAAATAAACATGAGAATAAAGCCAAAAGCAATGTATTTAAAAGTGGCTCCCATAAGTTAACTCTAGCAAGTTGGCTTGTAAAGAGGTCTTTATAG
>JAKSVJ010000246.1 GCA_024408015.1 Clostridia bacterium | reverse complement strand
AATCCAATTCAGTGAATAAACCCACTCAATTTGTTATAGAGCCAAAAGTATTCGTATGTCATATTACAGAATCGAATACAAGTTCGTATTGATGCTCAACTGGAAGCACGGTCTTATGTAATTCAAAATTAAAGACAAGAGCTTCAATCATTGTATGTCTGTTTTCGATATGTGCACCACTATGATAGAAGTGTTCCTGTGTTTCAACATTGAAATGCTTCCAGAATTTATTAATCATCTCGTTTTCTCGGAACTCATTGTGATGCCAGGTTGAAAGAATGAAATGAGCTGGAGTATTCTGTAAAGCATGGAATAAAGCTTCTTCGTCTTCTTTTGTCCAACCATTATAATAGTCAACGTAACGACCAAAGTATGGAGGATCGCAATAAATCAAATCACCTGCTTTAGCAAGGTTGATTGTGTCAATGAAGTTTTGATTGTGAAATTCCCAATGATTTTTACGAATGATTTTTTGAGTGGCAGCAATCTGATTGCATATCTTAGTTATGTATGCAGGAGCAAATCGTTCAGGCTTTTTGCAAAATGGTATATTCCATTCTCCATGACGATTGAAACGCATCATACCATTAAAACCAGCTCGCGATAAGAATATGAAATCAAACGAACTATGCTTTTCGTTAAAGCGTTTTTTTACTTCACGATAGTGAACATACCCATTTTCATCGCCAGTAGCCAAAAGTGTACCTTCGCGTTCAAGATATTCACGCATATTGTATGGGGTAATATAACCATTCAGTACACCATTGTAGAAATTAATGATATGTGGATTGCTGTCTCCAATGTACCTATTGCCACCTACTGGTGCGTTAAGTCCAACAACACCTGTGCCAAAAAACGGCTCAATCCAGTTGGTTTGGTCTAAATCTAAACCTGACTTAAGAACAATGTCATTAATCCAAGGTACAAGCTTAGTCTTTATACCTTGAGATTTGATAGGAGGAACTATTACTGACATACTTATAAACGTTTTAAGAGTTCGTTTTGTTGTTCTAAGTATTTTTTGTATGTCCTGAGATTATAGTAGCGAGGTGTCCCAATTCCTGCGGTTTTTGCATCATCCTTGTTGAAATATCCCTTCCAATAGTCATCAAAAACTTCTTCGCCAAGTTTTGCAAATGGTCCTTCACCACTTAGAAGTTTCTTAATGTTTGTGATGCCACCAATATTACGTGTGTTGCCACTCCCTGGAATATCATTGGCTATCTTCCATTTAGGCTGTACAAAGAAAATAAAGTCTTCGATTACAGAATGGATAATTTCCAACTCATCAACACCAAACACTTCTCGTTCGTTAGCATCTTTTTCACTTTGCTTGTAAAGCATACCCAATACTGTATGTGAACTATAGGAATTGTATGTATAATCCATACTTTTGACAGTATCGCGTTCTCTGAAATATCCCCAATATGAACCAAGAGTCAATCCATTAACACTATCACCATCATAATAGCTTGATTTGAAATCAACTGCGAACAGGTGACCTTCATTGTCTTTGAATGTCAAGTCTGGGTAAAAATTCTGCTTTGATGGCAACTCAAGCTCCATACCATGAGACTTCGCAAATCTATCAAGTTTTGGAATTAGCAGAATCTCGATTATCTTTGAAACAACTTTGGTATCATTCGTTATGGTATAGACATTCTTGTCAACATCAATGAATCCTTTGACAATCCATTCATTGTTGCTCGTTTCAAGAAAAGCTTTATACTCTTGCACCTCTTTTGTGATAAGGTCGAAAAATTTTTCTTTTGTCATATTACATCATATTTATTCATAACACCATTTATTTCATACTGTATGTCGAAATTGCTGAAGTCGATGTCGTGCAGTAACATATCGATGTGGCAGATGTTCTTTGTCGTATCTTGATATCGCAAAATTCTGCGCTGCAAATTTACGACAAAAAATCCATTTTACCAAACATTCAACGTTAAATCTTCACCCCTTTTCATGGCAAAACACACCCCTTTTTCATAGCTAATACACCCCATTTTATAACAATTTTGCCCTAAAAACACTACTTCCCGACCGATAGAATGGCTCTAAAAACCCCCGTGTCCACACCCGAAAAACCTCTTCCCGACACCCCCACTAACA
>JAKSVJ010000245.1 GCA_024408015.1 Clostridia bacterium | reverse complement strand
TTTGCTTTTATTTGGCTAGCACTAAAGAAAGACAAGCATTTTAAACACTTTACACTTTCGATTTTTGGTTGGTGGATTTGTGCTCCTCAATTGTCCCAAATGGGTGGAAATGGTTACCTAATTAGAACTGCCAGAACAACAAATTCATATCATTGGATAATGGCTCTAATACTTGTTGTTGGTTACGCAATATTCATCACTTACCAACTATTTAGAAAAGAAGAAAACAAGAAATGGTTTTATGAGTTAGGAAGACTAAATATAATCGGAATTGCAATTCAATTTGCGTGGGAATTCGCACTTCTTTTGGGTGGTATTCGTCCTTGGGTTGGCGCAGTATCCATTCAAACTTTGCTAATAAACTCATTCATTGAAACAAATCTTGGCATGCCAATCATCTTCTTTATTTTTACTCTAGTCACAAATAAGTGGAATGATGATTTGACAAAAGTTCAAAAACAATCGTAAAAACCATATTTTTTGCCAAAAGTATTGACAGTTGCTGCAAAATGTGATAATATGTCCACACTACGAATATGAGCAAAGCAGTAGTGATACTGTGACGCAAAGCTATAGGGACTTGTAATTAGTTAGCCAGTTGCACTTTAAAGCAGCTGGCTATATTTTTTTATTTCATTTTAGGAGGTGATAACTGTGAAGGGCTCAAGAAGTTTAGTAATGTCTCTTATATCTGTCTTATTGTCACTTGTAACATTGATGGCAGCGTCTTTCGCGTGGTTATCATCAAATAAAGAAGTTGGATCAAATGGCATGGAAATGCAAGTTGATACAACAGCTAACCTTATTATTTCAGCAAACGCAAGTGAAATTAAAACAACAAATTTGTCATCGGTTGATTTTTCTGGTACGCCTAATAGTTCAAAATACAAACCAACTACACACTTTGAAGATAATGGTAATCCATATACTGGATTACATCATGTAGTAAACACTGGCAGTGTTGACTATAACACGGGTCTGATTGCATCACCAACTTATGCACAATCTAGTGGTGCTGAATATTATAAGGATTACACTGTATACATCGCTTCATCAGGTAAGGCATTAACGGACGCTACTTTGAATGCCGAAATTCTTACAGCAACAAAAGGCGGCAGTGCTGTTAATGGTGAGAGTTCTTTGATGGCGACATCAATTGACTTCTATGTGGATTCTGTTAGCAAGGCAAACTATAGAGGTACAAGTAATGTTGCATCAAAAAATAGCGTGGATTTACAAAAATCAGAAATACCACTAAGCACAGCGAATACTAACAACTATATCACTGTAATAATGAGAGTATATTTTGATGGAGATCTCAAGGTTCAGGGTGGCACAAAGACATATATTAATTCAGCAACCTTGGACACAGATAAAGTTTCAATTAATGTAAGATTCACAGCAACAGGAAACGACGCTTAAAACAACATATATAACGCAAAAATGCGGGCCAAATTGGCTCGCATTTTTTACTATTGTTGCTGTTTTTCAGTACGTGATGGGGAACAACCAATGAATTTTTCATATTGACGATAGAATGAAGAATAATCGGCAAAACCCAGTTGAGCAGCTGCTTGTGTTGCAGACATACCGGAACGGATTAGAGCGTTTGCATAATTCATTCGCTTCATGTGTATGAATTGAACAAGAGGTATACCAACTTTTTCAGGGAATAATCTACACAAGTATGATCTTGAGAAGAAGAATTTGTCGCAAATATCCTTTATTTGAATTGGTTGAGAGATGTTTTGTTCTATGTAGTTAATAACTGCATCAATGCTGTGAGGCTCAATACGAATTTTTTCAGGTTCTGAACGATACATTTTAGAGAAATACACAATGATTTCAGTTAACACGCACCTAAAGAGCATCTTAATGACAGCTTTATCATCATCTACATGTTCAACATGCCAGTCAAATCTATCAAATAAGCTAGGCATATCACTTTTTGCGATGCTGTACGCACCCGCGGACTTTTTAAAATCAATAAGGAGACTACTTGGAATCAAGTGCTCAGTGAAATAAATAATGTAGTATTCAACTGTGTCAATTGGGAGCAATTCAAAAGTGTGATTAGGTGCACGAATAATGAAATCACCGGATGAATATGTTTTGCTTCCGGA
>JAKSVJ010000244.1 GCA_024408015.1 Clostridia bacterium | reverse complement strand
CTTGGCAGGATGTTATGAAAAATGATTTAGAGTAGATACCAAGTTTGTTGATTAATTTGTAATTTTCAAGAATCATTACACACATTAACACACTAAAGTTCTGGGTGCAATTTACGACCCTCTATAGCACGTATTATCGGAATTTTTGAAATCTTTGAAAGCTCGATACAATACAGATGGAAATTGTATCGGGCTTTCTGCTATAATGGAAATCGAGTTGGGTTATATGATTTTGAGAATACTGTCTACTTAGGGTGGAAAATTTGATGTAAGCATGGTTGAAGATCGTAAGAATATGAATAGTCCGGTAGGACTTCTTAAAACATATGGTAAAGCTTATGTTAAATTGGCAAAGTTACTAACCTCAGCTCCAAGTGCTGCATCAATGGTTGCACAGGGAGGACTCACTTCAAGAAAAAGATTTGAAGAGATCATGAAGCAGTATATTCCGGATTTTTCATATCTTCATTTTGGCGATATGGCAATTGATATGTTAAAACTACTTTTATTTTCTGATGATCCGGCATCTCTTCCTTTTGTGGCAAATGCTAATTGCAAAGTCGTTGCACCAAGACTCATAGATTTTGAATTTATAGGTTTTGGCATTGACAATAAAGATGTAATAGTAAATGGAAAGTATGTTGTAGCTAATGTATATATGTATGTCAAAAGTCTGTATGATACGCAAAATGGTGTTGTAAAAGTGCAGGAGAATTTTAGAGCAACATTGTCTCGTGATATAAGCAAGCCTGTAAAAATGGGATTCTCTTATACGAAGATCAATTGCCCATCATGTGGGGGTGCGTTTGATGCGTACAAAAACAAGAAGTGTCCATTTTGCTCCACAGCATATAAGCTTCAAGATGAAGAGTGGTTCATATTAGCTATTTCTAAGGGATAGAATAAAATATAGATGCAGGATATATGATTTTGATTATTCGAGTTTTTAAGGCTTTGTAAAAGAATTTTGACAAGTTAATTTTGCTTTTGTAAAGGCAATTTGATAGATATATGGGCTGAATTATTGTATCTTGAGTATGCTTCAGAATGGGGCAAATAAATAAAGGTGGTTAGATTATGGAGATAGGGAGCAAGCTCAAAAAAGCAAGAAATGAAAAAGGGATAACCCAAGAACAAGCGGCCGAATTACTGGGGGTCAGTAGACAAACTATCTCGAATTGGGAAAACAATAAGTCCTTTCCTGATATTGTTAGTGTTATTAAATTGAGTGATTCATATTCTGTAAGTCTAGACCATCTACTCAAGGAGGAAAAAACGATGAAACAGACTTATCAAGAATTTTTGGAGGAAAGCACTAACACAGTAAAAGCTAAGAATAACCTTAGTAAAAGCATTATTTTGGCAACATATTTTGTAGTATGGATAATTGCAATGGTAGTTTTTTGGAAAATGCAAGATAATGTGGAAGCTTATATTTTCAATAGTGTGGATGTTATTTTGCGTTGGATATTGTTACCACTTCTTTTGCTTGTATTAACAGTTATGATTGCGAAAAATAATTATTTTGTAAGAACGAAATGGATTTTTGTTGTTGGTGCTGCGATTACATTTCTGACAGTTCCTTACACACAGTATATAGTGAACTCGGAAGAAGGATTTTCATATTATCTGTTTAAAATTCCTAATATTCCATATATGTTAGTTGGTATTGTCGTGGCTATTTGTGGTTTAAGTGTTGGTACACTATGGAAAAATTCACTTCAAAGAGTGGGACAGAATTAATATTATGATAGCCCGAATGATCGGAATAATATCGTTCTATGATAAATTGTGCAGAAAGAGTAGATGGGGTTAGAATAGACAAGGAGTAGAGGGAAGGAATTACAATATGGCAGATATCATTATTGTGGAAGACAATGAAGAAATAGGAAAATTGTTATGCGACCTTCTTCGCAAGGAAAATCTATCGGTTACGCTGGCGCAAACCGGAGAAAAAGCCTTGGAACTTTTTGAAAGATATGGAGCAAAAGTATTTATTCTGGATATTATGCTACCGGGGGTAGATGGGCTGGCCGTGTGCTCCAAAATTCGTGAAACTTCTAACGCCTATATTGTGATTGCAAGCGCAAAATCCGGTAAAGAAGACAAGCTGATCGGTTTGGAACTTGGTGCAGACGATTACATCG
>JAKSVJ010000243.1 GCA_024408015.1 Clostridia bacterium | reverse complement strand
TAAATTCCATAAAAAACCTCATTCATTCTATTATGATTGCATAATAGAACAAAACACCCTAAAATACAAGCCTTTCTCAAAAAAATAACTAAGAAAAACAATCAAATTCATTCTCTTTTGTAATAAAATCGGACCTGGTCAAATCTTGCGGGAAAACACGGAAAATGGCAAAATATAAAAGGACTTTCTATGCACTTTTGCATAGTGCAATATGAATTCAACAACTACTACGAAAACAAAAATAATACAAAGAGAGGGCAAAGCATTCGAAAGAATGCGACGCAAAACTTAAGGATCTAACCTCAAAAGAGTATGATAGCCAGTTGCATCGGGAACGAAGCATTGTCATATATTTTGACAATGTTTTTTTTTATAGAAATTCTCAAAACTATTTCAGTTGTTCTGCGAGGTTAGGATATAAAAATACCACCTGCGATACATCAATTTGCAAGTGGTATAGGAATTACATTTTGTTGTTAGAAACGGTTAGTGATAAGCCAAGCGGTCTGAACAGTTTAAGGAGAGTGTCCAGATTTGGAGTGGTCTTATAAGATTCGATACGTGCAACAGAAGATTGAGGAATGCCACACATGGCTGCTAATTCACGTTGGCTGATTCCAAGGGAATTACGTTTTTCAATCATTGAACCAACAATGGATGAAAGTGCTTCAATTTCTTCTATGTCATTTTTTAATTCAGGGTCAACCGCTTTTACGTGTTCCTTGTATTCGTTCCAGGTTCTCATAATTATGTCTCCTTTCGAGCAAGATAATCGTCACGTTCTGCTTTGGCACGTTCGATTTCACGCCGAGGTGTTTTCTGTGATTTCTTGCGAAAATGATGCAAAAGGACGAATGTTTTATCCTTCATAAAATTCAACATTGTACATTAATAAGTATATGCCATCCACTTTATTCTTTTGTTTGCTTGATGATAGCATTGATGCTATCAAATGTCAATGTGATAAAAGAGGGTTATTAGAGAAAAAAATGGAGAATTTGGTGCATTACGAGTTAAATATGGTCTTAATCTTGCTGATATGCAAGTAAAAATAGATAAAAATTCATTAACAAGGAGGTCCTTTGATGAAAGAAAAAATATTCAAGAAAGGATTCACAAGAAGACTGCTTAGTGTGGTTCTGTCATTGGCGATGGTAGTTTCATTGATGCCATTGAACTGTTTCATAGTTTATGCCGGCAGTGGAGCAACATTAACAAATGATCAGGTAATTGAAAAAGTCATTGCAGTAGAAAATGATCTAAAAGATAGTACCGGCGATTCAATATCTGATAAGTTTGGTTCATTTTCTAAGTTTTTACAGGATTATAATATTAATAGTTTCGATGCTGCTAACGCACCTACTTACATATTAAAATCATCTTCCAGTTCCGGTGGTGCAACATGTACTGTTGTATTTGATGAAGATACAGTGGTTTCGGTAACGTTTTTAGCGTCATATTTTCCATTCGGAGGTACCACTGCGGTTTTTACTCAGGAATGGGTTGATATAACCGACCAGGCACAGATAAATGCAGCTCTGACAAGGCTTGTCGGAGCGTACCAAGATAGAGACTACCCGAGTTATTGGTTTTCCATTTCCAATGGATTCAGCTTTAACTACTGTGGCAAGGATGCTGAATTCAATAGAATAGCTCAGAAGGGTAATGAGTATTACTTAGTAATCAGAGATAATGGCGGCTTACATGGATATACCTTTATTTTTGATGGGGATACAATGACAAACTGCTATCAGGTTGGAATTTATCCAAATTCCGGTATTGTTTCAAATTATTATCAATATCCTTTCATACATAAACATACATGGTCTTACGCAGCAAGCGGAGAAACCTTAAGTTATAAGTCTTGTCAGGGTCAACCATTATGTGCATTTACTGAGGAACAGTCATATTCCCTGACCCTTTCAGCAAGCTCTCCCAACTATTACGGCAGTGAAGCAACTATCACAATCGGAACACCAACCGAAAAATCAGCATGGACAGGCGCGGGTTTAACCGTTCCTACTGCTATTTCCTATGAAAAGTCAGATGGAACGTCATTAGATGCAGCACCTACAGTAGTAGGCAGCTATGTTGCAAAGGTAAACCCTGTCGGGGTAACTGCAAGTGAAACCAATACAGCAAAGGTTTCTTTCACAATTGAAAAGAG